>MENC01000276.1:0-202 GCA_001768155.1 Bacteroidetes bacterium GWA2_30_7 | reverse complement strand
TGCTTCAAGCAGGAGCAAAACCCTGCCGTCCTCATCAAGAGTTTTAAAATCTTTGACTATGCAGAGTTTTGATATAAAATCACTCATGGTTATATGATTAGCAAGAAAGAGCGTTTCACTCTCTATATTTAGTTGCTCCTGCCTAATAGCACGAGCTGATGGAAGGACTATTGTACTGTTATTCATAAGAGTATTATAACTT
>MENC01000275.1 GCA_001768155.1 Bacteroidetes bacterium GWA2_30_7 | reverse complement strand
TAGTCATTTGAAGCGAATTAATATATAAATCATATTGTATTTGTAATTCACCGGTTCCGTTCATTGTAATATTATTAATTGGATTTGATGGAGCATTATTGTAAGAAATTAATTGATTTCCGGTTCCGCTAAAAATTAAACCTCCGGTTGTAAAAATTAATCCTTGATTATTAGAAATAATACTTCCGGTGGCTTCTAAGTCAAATGCCCCAATGTTTAATGTACCATCTACAGTTAAATTATTAACCAAAACATTTGCACCATCTACAATAACATCATGTGCCGTTGCAATTGTAACACTACTTCCTGAAATTGGTACACAATTACAATCCCAGGTTGTTGGGGAAGTCCAATTTCCACTTTGTACTGAAATTTGAGCTTTTGAAAATATTGGAATAATTAATATTATTACAAGTAGCAATCTAATTTTTGAGTTTTTCATATTGTTTGATTTTTGATAAATGCAATAACTAATAAAAATATAAATATACAATTTTATAGTCTTATTCCAATAACTAATATATCATCAACTTGTTCGGTTTTTCCCATCCAACTTTCTATTGTATTTTTCAGAATTTTATGTTGCTCACTCATAGGCATTTCATTTATTTCGATAAATAAATTTTTAAATCTTTTATACATAAATTTTTTATCCTTTTCGCCGCCAAACTGGTCGGGGTAACCATCAGAAAACATATAAAGCATAGATTTAGAAGGTAGAAACATTTCGGTTGAAATAAAACCTTTTTCTTCTCCCATATAAATTCCAATAGGCATTTTATCGGGTTTTAACTCTATCAGACCACTGTTCACATTTTGCAGTTCTATTGCCGATTGCCGACTACGAACTATATATACCGAATTATTTGCACCTGAATATTGAATATATTTATTATTGACATCAATAATACATAGTGAAATATCCATACCATCTTTTGCTTCACCTTCTTTACCGGTTTGATGTAATGAAATTATAATATTTGCTTTTAATTGATTTAAAATTTCAGATGACATGTTTTTATTATTTTGAACAAACGATATACTACTTGTTATTTCGTTTAATAATGTGATTCCAAGCATACTCATAAATGCACCCGGAACCCCATGTCCTGTACAATCGGCAACTGCAATTGCAATATAGGTTTCTTTTTTTGTTATCCAATAAAAATCTCCGCTAACAATATCACGGGGTTTATTTAAAATAAAATGCTCTGGTAATAAAGATGATACTAATTCATCAGGAGGAAAAATTGCATTCTGAATTCTTCGAGCATAAACAATACTGTCGGTAATTTTTTGCTTTTGTTCATTTATTTGAATCATTGCTTTATGCAATTCGATTTGTTGTCGACTCGACTGTTTAAATGCTTTTACAAGTTCTTTTTGCTGAATTTTAATTTCTTCCTCTGCTTCTTTAATTTTCGTAACATCCGAATCAATAGCAATTAATCTATGTAATTGACTGTTGCTGGAATAAATTGGTGTAAGTGTTGTTTGAACCCACAAATTTTGTCCATTTTTTGTTTGAGTATTTATAGAATAAGTAACAGATTTTTTATTACTTATAGCTTCATTTATTACTTCACTAATCTTGGGATTCGAACTGGAAGTTTTAAGGTTTTTTCCTTTTAATTGCACAAATTCATTAAGAGTGTAACCATAAAGACGATTGAAACCATCGTTAACCCATTCAATATTCCCTTCTTTATCTGTAATAACAACAGAATTGTCTGTTTCACTGGCAACTATTGAAAGTTTTTCGAGTTCTTTTGATTGAATTTCAATTTCATTTTTCTGCTTTCTTAATAGAAGATGAGCTTTTTTATTTAATCTTAATTGGCGATATAATAACAACAATACCAGAAATATAAGCACTAATCCTATTGAAAAAATAAGTATTTGTGAATTTTTTCTTTTAATTTCTATTTTCTGAATTGCTTTATCTTTATTAAGAAGCTCAATTTCTTTTTCCTTTTGTGTAGTTTCGTATTGAGTTTGAAGTTCTTTTAAAATCTTATTACTGTTTTCGTTATAAATTGAATCAAACGAAAGTTTATATAATTTATAATCTACAAATGCCTGTTTGAAATCGCCCATTGACGAATCAATTTCTGCAAACGAAAGATATGTTTTCATTATTGTTTCTTTAAGTTTTAACGAATCGGCAATTATAAAACCCTTTTTCAGAATATCCATAGCTTTCTGATAATTACCTTGTAACTTATAAATGTTAGCAATTGAATTGTATGAATCGGCAATTCCCGACATGTTTCCAATTTCGAGTTTAATTTGCAATGCTCTATTGTAGTATTCAAGGGCTTTTTCGAAGTCTTCCGATTTAAGATAAATATCACCAATACTTGTTATTGAGGATGCAATTCCAGGTTTATTTTTAATTTCTTCTGATAATTTCAACGATGCATTAAAATTTTCTAGTGCTTTTGCAATGTTATTTTGTGCTATATATATGTTTCCTAAGCTATTAAGACCTGCTGCAATTCCTGCTTTATTATCAAGTTCTTTAAATGTATTAATTGCCTTGTTATATTCATTTTCAGCTTTATTAAAATCAGAAAATTTTCGGTAAACATGACCAATATTCAGAAGCATATTTGCAATTTTTTGTTTATCACCAATCTGTTCTATCACTGTTAATGCTTTTTGAAAATTTTCAAGCGTTTTGTCAAATTTTCCCCAAAACCAATATACCTGTCCAATAGTGTTATACGCACTTGCAACATTATCTTTATCGCCTATTTCTTCATAAACTTTAATTGCATTTTCTGAAAACTCAATTGCTTTTTTATAATTGCTCAGATTTTTATAAATAATTCCAATATTTGTATAAGCATAAGCAATATTTTTTTTATCATTTATTTCTTTCGATATAGTTATTGATAATGTATATTCTTCGATAGCATTGTCGTATTCACAGAAATTCAAATATGCAAGTCCCAAATTGTTATGAGCCGATATTGCAATTTCTTTTAGCTTAAATTTATTACAAATTTCGAGTGATTTTTTTAAATACTCAATTGCAAGTTCTTTTTTTGCTTTAGTCCTATAATAATTTCCAAAGTTAATAACAGCTTTAGACTCTTCTTTTATGTTGCGAAATTTCTTTGATAATTCTATTGCAAAACCTGCGTACTCATAAGATTTCTCAGGTTGATTTTTAAGATATAATTCAGAAAGACGATTTAGTATTTCAGGTTTCGATACCTCTTTTGAACTTAATAATACAACTTCGAGGCTATCTGTTTCAGAAGCATTTGAATAACTGCATATTATCGAAAATACAACAATATATAATAGAAATAGAAGTCGCATTTATGAATATTTGTTTTACAATATTATAATTTTTATTAATAATTCGATTAATATTTTTTAACTTTGCTTTAAGAGTAAAACCGAAAATTCAAAAAAACTGACACTAGTTTTTACGAAAAATTAGAGTCAATGAGTGAAATTATTGTCAAAGATTAAACAACTTAACACTAAATATAAAATTTATGAAATACATAATTAAAACTAAGTTTATTGTTTTGCTAACTTTAAGTTTTTTACTTTTTTATAGTTGCAAAAAAAAATCAGAAAAAGAAAATAATGAAGCTCCATCATTATCAACATTAACTGTAACTAATATTACAAAAAATTCTGCTGAAAGTGGTGGCACAATTACTTCTGAGGGTGGGTCTTCATTATTTACAAAAGGAGTTTGCTGGAGCACCAATCAAAATCCAACAACATCTGATAATCATACAGATGAAGGCTCTGGAACAAGTAATTTCACAAGTTCAATTACAGCTCTAAATGCTGTTACATTGTATTATGTTAGAGCTTATGCCAGCAACGAATTTGGCACATCTTACGGGAATCAGGTTTCTTTTACAACCAAAGATGAGAGTTCGGGTAATATAATTGATGGCGATGGAAATATATATACTTCTATTACAATTGGAACACAAGAGTGGCTTTCTGAAAACTTAAAAACTACAAGTTATCTTAATGGAGATGATATTGGTACAACTCCAGTTTTTACTACCGATATTTCTGGTGAAACAAATCCAAAATATCAATGGGCTTATGATGGTGATACAAACAATGTTTCTGTTTATGGCAGATTATATACTTGGTATGCACTTAAAGACAGCCGGGGAGTATGCCCTGTAGGTTGGCATGTAGCCACAGATGCCGATTGGAATACACTAATAACATATCTTGGTGGCGATAGTATTGCCGGAGGAAAGTTAAAAGAAGCAGGAACATCACACTGGTTTTCTCCTAATACAAATGCTGATAACAGCAGTGGATTTAACGCATTACCGGCAGGTTCAAGAATGGGAGGAGATTTAGGTTATACTGGTATATGGTGGTCGGCTACTGAGCGAATTTCGACTGCTGCATGGTGGTATAAAACATTTTATAACGAAGCACGAACTAATCGCTCAAGTATGGGTAAAAGCTCAGGTTTATCGTGTAGATGTGTAAAGGATTAGGTTTATTGCTCTTGACAATTTAAATATGGCGAAGCGGATGCTTCGCCAAACGGGTTACTTTGTATTAAGCTATGGATACTGGGCTTTAAATATATCAGAAAGAATATTAATTACACAATTTTTCATTTTCGGAAAAAACAAATTGTCCATCAACATTGACAAATTCTTTACAACGAATTTTCCTTTCATTACAATCCATCTTGCTTATTACATTAATATCGCTTATTTTGAGTAATCCACTCAATTATTTCCAATTTTGCTAATTGTATGTCCATAAACTTTCTGTTTTATTATTGGTTTTATACAAAGTTAATTATAATTGTTTCGGAATTATTAATTAATTGGTTATGATAAAAAACAAACTATTATCTTTGATAAATTTTAATAGTCAAAGATATGAATTTAATCGAAAAAGTAAAAAAAACAAGATTATGGATTTTTCTTTTATGGTCGGCTCAATTGTGGGCTATATTAAAATTATTCAATGAAATATTTCAAATAATTACAGATAACAATATGGAAAATTATAAAACAATTTCAGAGGTAGTATCTCAATTTGATTGGTTTAATTTTATTACACAAACAATTATAGTAATAATTTTATATTTAATGCTAAAAAAGTATGATATAATAAAAAAAGAAACCAATGAGAAAATGATAATATTTTCAATAATAATGTATCAAAAAAGCAAAGATATAATGATGCCTATTTTAAAAGACGACAAAGCGTTTATTGATAATATTATTTCTGAATATTATAAAAGTAGAAATATTGTACAAAATAATTTTAAGGATAAAAGCCTTAATGAGATTGATAAATTAATGATTGAATATTATCCAAATGAAGTTAGAAAGATAATAATTAAATAAGTACAAAAAGGTGAATCAAATTTTAAAACCTCAACTATTATACCCTGACACAATGACAAAAATAGAAAACACTGTATTTAAAGGGATAAGTGCGATAAAAATTATAACTGTAAAAGAAATATTATCAGGTGAACGATTAGAAATACCATCTTATAAGGTTGTAAAAAGTGCCGAACTTAAAAAAGATAACACACCGCAAATTAAACTTGAATTATGATACTATGTATGCCTAAAAACACAATTAACCAATTAACCGATAATTCCGAATTGTTTTTAATTTCAATTTTCATTCATTAATCTAGTTTAGTGAATATTTCAAAATAACTTCACCTTAAATTAATGGTGATTTCGAGAACTTCAATCACCGGTGGCTGAGGTTCTCGAAGCCACAGGATTCTAATAATATGCTTAATTAATCAGAAATCAGGGGAAGTTATTTTGAAAATCATACAGTGTTTTATAATCATGGAAAAGATTTCTATATCAGTAAACGACGAAACAGATTCTGTTAGAACTGTAACGCGGTTTTAAACCGCTAAGTAGAGCTTTACTGCTCCTTAATATGACTTAAATAATATTCTTCGCTAATATTCTGACTTGGTAATGGCGGTTTTTCAACAAAATAGAATATTCCACCCCAGTTGTGAATTACTTTTGTGTAAATAGTAAAGTTTCCATTGTCGTTATAAATAACTTTATATTTCTTTTTATTTGAGTCTTCAATAACTTCTTCGGTTCTATATTTTGGATATTTTGCAGAAAGTTCTTTTATGACTTCTTTTGCATTAGGGCTATCAACTTTCGATTCTTTTATTTTAGGCTTTTCTTCTGGTTTGCTGGTAGTTGTTTTATTTTCTGGTTTTTCTTCGGTTTGTACTTCTGCTGTTGCATTTTCAACTGGTTTCTCCGTAATTTTTGACTCAACTATTGGTTCAATCTTTACTTCTTCAATCGGTTCTGTTTTTTCTGCAATAATTTCTTTGCTTATGGGCTTAACTTCTTCTGTTTTTATTGGAACAGCTTGTGTCGTTTCAGTTTTGACTTCTTCAACAGGTTCTGTTTTTATTGTTGCGTTTTTTTCAGATTCAATTCGATTTTTTTCAATAAATAAAGCAACTTCATCAACTTTCGGTTTTTCAATTAATTGTCGAGCTTCAAATACTTGCTGATTCAAAATTTTATCAAATTCAGCTTCGTTTTGACTTAATTCAACTTCCGAAATTAATGCAATTGCCTCGTCTTTAGAACCAACAATTTTATTATTAATAAATAATGTATAAACATCTTCGATTCTGAATCGTGCAAAGCTCTCAGAAGGGTTAAGTTTTAATGCTTTACGATACCAAACAACAGCTTCGGCATATTTTTTTTCTTTATACAATTCGTTTGCTTTTGTAAGTATTTTCTTTTGGTCATCTACAATTTTGGGAGATTCAGAAGTCAACTTATAAACGTCAGGGTTAGAAAAGTCAACACTATCAATGTTTTGTGCAAATGTTAATGCCCTTAATCCTAAAAATATTATTATAAGTAAGAATCGCATAATCAGTTAATTTATATTACAAAATTACAACTTTTATTTCATAACAATTTAACAATTTAACAATTTATCAATTTAATAATATGATTTGTTCAGAAAAATACTAATTTAGTTATCCAATTTTTACAATACAAATTTCTGTATAACTATATGAAAAAAAACAAACTAAGTCTTTTAATTAATTCGTTAAAAAAGTTTTTCGACGATGGAATATGGCATGTCAACGAAAATAACTTAAACCGCCCTAATCGTTTCTTTTTAAAGCAACTTAAAACCATTCTCATAGCATTAAAAGGTTTTAACGAAGATAAATGTATAATTAGAGCATCGGCACTTACATATTTCACTCTATTATCAATAGTTCCGGTAGCTGCCTTGATTTTTGGAATTGCTAAAGGCTTTGGAATTCAGCAAAAAATTGAAGAAATATTGATGGAAAAGTTTGCAAGTCATCAAGAAGTACTTGATTATGTGCTTCAATTTGCAAATAAAATGTTAGATAATACACAAGGAGGGTTAGTTGCCGGAATTGGTATTGTTATGTTACTTTGGTCGGTTATGAAATTGCTTAATAATGTTGAAGCATCGTTTAATGATATTTGGGAAATTAAAGCTGCAAGGTCTTTTGTAAGAAAATTCAGCGATTATTTCTCATTAATGTTTTTTGCTCCGATTTTAATGATTCTTTCGAGCAGTATGACAGTTTTTATAACTACTCAAATTGCAAATTTAATTGAAACTTTTTCGACATTAGGTTTTTTAAGCCCCGTTATTTTCTTTTTCTTTAAAATGATTCCTTATGTAGTTATTTGGCTTGTATTAACTTTAGTTTACATGGTAATGCCAAATACAAAAGTTAATTTTAAGTCGGCATTAGTTGCAGGAATTATTGCAGGTACGTTATTTCAATTTACACAATGGGGATATATAAAATTTCAAATAGGAGTATCATCTTACAATGGAGTTTATGGAAGTTTTGCTGCATTACCACTTTTCTTAATTTGGATTCAATTAAGCTGGTTGATAGTATTGTTTGGTGCTGAAATTTCGTTTGCAAATCAGAATGTTCATAAATACGAATACGAAGCAGAAATTTTACAAATAAGTAATAATTTCAGGCGAAAAATTTCAATATTAATCAGTCATTTTGTAATATCAAATTTTGCCAAAGGAAATAAGGCATATACAGCCGATGAAATCTCAAAAATATTATCAATTCCAATTCGTGTCGTACGACAAATAATTTTCGATTTGGTTGAAAGCGGAATATTCTCAGAAGTTAGAACCTCTGACGAAAAAGTTTTTGCATACCAACCTGCATTAGATATAAACTTAGTTACCATAAATAAAGTTATTGAGTTAACTGATAATAAGGGCAAAGAAGATTTTCAACTTCCCGAAAACGTTGACTTTAAAAAGATTGAACTTGTATTAAGCCAATTTAACAATTTGCTTGAAAAATCAGCTCAAAATATTTTAGTAAAAGATTTGAATATTAATAATATAAACTAGATACAAATAATGTTAGTAGCATTTTTAAGAAGTATAAATGTTGGTGGAAGAAACATCATAAAAATGAAAGAACTTTCTGCTGAACTTTTAAAATTTGGTTTTTCTGATGTTCAAACTTATATTCAAAGTGGGAACATTGTTTTTAATTATTCAGATAACGATACTAATAAAATTTCTTCTTCTATTGAGAAACTAATAAGTAAAAAATTCAATTTAAAAATATCAGTCGTTGTTTTTGAATTTGATGAGTTAATACAAATAATAGAAAATTGCCCATTTAAAGGAGATGAAAACAAGTACATATTTGTTACATTATTTAAATCGAAAATAGTAGTAAATGAGGTTTTTAATGAAATTTTAAATGAATTTGGTGATTGCTTCGTGTTTAAAAATAATGTGTTTTATATTAGATGTTTTAATGGTTACTCGAATACAAAATTTAATAATTCATTTTTCGAGAAAAAGTATAAAATTACAGCTACAACTCGAAATATAGAAACATTGATAAAAGTTGGAGAAATTGGAAGATAGAAGTTAGAAAATAGATAAACCTCAAACTACAAACCTCAAACCTCAAACAATCTTAATATGAGCGAACAAGTTTTATTCGATAGCAAAATACTAATAGAATTAGTAACAGTCAAAATGCCTTTTGGCAAATATAAAGACAGATTAATTTGCGATTTACCCGAATATTATTTAGTTTGGTTTAAGCAAAAAGGTTTCCCTCAAGGAAAGTTAGGAATATTATTAGCAACAATTTACGAAATAAAATTAAATGGATTAGAGTATTTATTAAATCCCTTAAAAAAGAATTAACTTAGCTCGGCTGAGGCTCTGCCTCAGTCGAATTTATGAATACAGGCTCTGCCTGTAAAGATATAAACAACTGAGGAAGAGCCTCAGTTTAACAATAAAAAAATGAAAGAACTTACAAAATTATCAAATATTGGAAAAACTCTTGCCCAAAAGCTTTTAATGATAGGAGTAACCAACGAAATGCAATTAAAAGAAATGGGAAGCGAAAATGCCATTATAAAAATTTCAACTATCGAAAACAATGGAGTTTGCATTAATATGCTTTACGCACTCGAAGGTGCAATTCAGGGAATCAGATGGCACAATTTAGATAATTACAGAAAACAGGAGTTGAAAGAGTTTTTCCGACAATTAACAAAATAAAAATACTGAATAAAATGCTTCAAATTAGAAAATCTATAGCTTCAGATGCCGACTATATTTGGGAAATTCTGAAAGCAATAATAAGTAGTGGTGATTCATTTGCCTATTCCCCTTCTTCATCTAAGGATGAAATGTTAAGTTATTGGTTGTCGGAAAATAAAAATACTTATACCGCATTGCTTGAAAATAAAGTAGTTGGAACATTTTTTATTCAAGACAATCAACCCGGATTAGGTTCGCATATTGCCAATGCCGCTTATGCAACTTCGCCAAAAGTTTATGGAAAAGGAATTGGTAAGCAAATGGGACTTTTTTCGTTAGATGAGGCTCGAAAATTAGGTTATAAAGCTATTCAGTTTAATATAGTTGTAAAAACAAATTTAAGAGCAGTTAAACTATGGCAGGATATAGGTTTTAGCATTATCGGCGAAATTCCCGAAGCATTTCAACACAAAACTTTAGGCATGGTGAATGCTTATGTGATGTATCAGAAATTGTGAAATTCATTTCAACAAATTATTAATAACCGTAACACAAAGTCAGTTAAATTTATATTTTTACATATATTAAATTATTGAATATTATTTTTAAAACATATTGAATATGAAAAAGTTAATAAAAATTTTAGTTTGGTTTTTTGTAGTTATAATTTTATTAGTAGGATTTATAATCTCAGTTCCTTTTATTTTTAAAGACAAAGTCAGAGATATTGCAGTTGAACAAATTAATAAAAATGTTAATGCAAAAGTTGAATTTCAGTCTTATGACCTTACTGTTTTCAGCTCGTTTCCCGATTTAAAGTTTGAGCTTAATAAGCTTACCACCGTTGGGCTTGATACTTTTGTCAACGATACACTAATTAAACTCGAATCGCTTCAATTGAGCATAGATATTATGTCGGTTTTTGGCGACGAAATCAAAATCAATGGAATTTCGTTAATCAAACCAAATATCAATGCAAAAGTATTAGCCGATGGCAAAGCAAACTGGGATATAGCCAAAGAATCAGACGAGGCAGCCGACACAACCACATCCACAGAAGAAACTAAATTCAAATTATCATTAAAAACATTTGAAATAGTTTCGGCAAATATCTTTTACGAAGACAAAACAATGGATTTAAGCTCTAAAATTCATAATTTGAACTTCTCATTATCGGGCGATTTCACACAAGATGTTACAGATATTAAGACTGTTACAAATATTGATTCTATAGATGTAATTTCTACAGGCATTAAATATTTAAACAAAACAAAAATCGAAATCATAGCCGACCTCGAAGCCAATCTGAAAGAATCGAAGTACACTTTCACAAACAACAGTTTTAAATTTAATGAACTTGAACTTGGCTTAGATGGCTTTGTATCAATGCCAACCGACGATATAAGCATGGATTTAAAATTTGATGCAAAGAAAACAGAGTTTAAAAATATTTTATCGTTAATTCCTGCTGTTTACATGACAGATTTTCAGACAATAAAAACTTCAGGAACACTTGCATTAAATGGCTTTGCAAAAGGAATTTACAATGATAATTCGTTACCTGCTTTCGGAGTAAAATTGCAAATTGGCAATGCAATGTTTAAATACCCCGACTTGCCGGGTTCTGCCGAAAATATTAATATTAATATAGATGTAAATAATCCAGATGGAGTTACCGACCATACAGTTGTGGATATTAAGAAGTTTCATGTCGAATTTGCTACAAACCCGATTGACATCAGCATGTTAATTTCTACACCAGTTAGCGACCCAAATATTAAAGGAAAAATAGCAGGGAAAATTGACTTTTCAACCTTAAAAAATATTGTCCCACTCGAAGATATGACAATGGAAGGACAAATAATTGCAGATATTACATTGAACGGAAAAATGTCGTCGATTGAACAAGAAAAATACGAAGAATTTCAGGCAGAAGGCAGCATGAATCTTATTAACTTTAAGTATAATAGCAAAGATTTCCCACAAGGAGTTTTGATTTCAGAAGCTTTATTAAATTTTACACCACAGTTTCTTGAACTTAAATCGTTTAATTCGATAATTGGTAAGAGTGATATGAGTTTGTCGGGAAAAATCGAAAACTATTTAGCATACACATTTAAAGACGAATTGCTTAAAGGAAATTTTCTGTTTAATTCAAACTTCCTGAATGTAAACGAATTTATGTCTGAAGATGATGCTGCAACCGAAACAACTACTACAGAAGAAGAACCGTTATCTGTTATTGAAGTTCCAAAAAATATTGACTTCACTTTGGAATCAAAAATTACTAAAATGTTGTACGATAAGTTAGACATTAATAATACAGCAGGTTTAATTGTAATTAAAGACGGAATTGTAAATTTATCGGGATTAACAATGAATTTGCTTGATGGACAAATGAATTTAAGCGGAAAATACGACACAAAAGATATTAGCAAGCCAAATATTGATTTTAATATCAAAATGACAGGTTTTGATATTAATAAAACCTACACTGCATTTAATACAATTCAGAAGTTAGCACCAGTAGGAGAGCATTGTGTAGGAATTTTTAGTGCCGAATTTACACTAAGTTCGTTGCTTGATAAAGAAATGTCGCCTGTAATGAATTCAATGCAAAGTGCAGGAAGTTTTTCTACAAAAAATATTGTTATATCTAACTCAAAAATGTTTACAAAACTTGCCGAACAATTAAAAGCAGACCAATTTAAAAAACTGGCTTTAAACGATATAAATTTGAAATTTACTATTAAAGATGGCAAAATTTCGATTGAGCCGTTTGTAACAAAATTTGGAAAGAACGAAGCAAATATCGGCGGATTTATGGATTTAAGTCAAAATCTTGATTTCAAAATGAAATTAAAAATTCCACGAAGCGAATTAGGTGGAGCAGCAAATCAAGTAGTCGATAATTTGTTTAGTCAGGCAAGTAAATCGGGTGTTAACATTAAGCCTTCCGAAACAATTAATATAAATGCAATAATTGGTGGAACAGCAACAAGTCCAACCGTTTCGCTTGATTTAAAAGACCAAGCAAGCAATGCTGTTGACGATTTAAAAGACAAAGCAAAAGCCGAATTAGATAAACAAAAAGCCGAACTTGAGCGAAAAGCAAAAGAAGAAGCCGAAAAGCTTAAAAATAAAGCAAATGCCGAAGCTCAAAAAATGAAAGCCGAAACCGAAGCAAAAGCAAAAGCAGAAGCCGACAGATTAAAAAAAGAAGCCGAAGCCGCCGCCGCCAAAGCTAAAAAAGCTGCCGAAGACAAAGCCAAAGAAG
>MENC01000274.1:2835-5010 GCA_001768155.1 Bacteroidetes bacterium GWA2_30_7 | reverse complement strand
ATGATTGGGTTGGAGCTTTTTCTAGTCTTTTCAACGGAAATGGTTGGCCCCTCGAAAATGGCAGCATTTTAAAACAATTAACAAATGCCAGTTTGAATGAGCAAATCCAAAACGCTGTTGACTCAGCCTCAAGAGAAGAATTAATTACTAAAAAATGGCTTATAAACGGAACAAGAATATTATTGCTTTCAGTATTTTTTGGAATTTCATATTTAGTTTATAAAGCATATAATAAAAGGAAAAAATTAAATGATGAAAATATATAAGATTTAATTGCGTAGCAACTTCAAACGATAAACCTCAAACTACAAACAATTTTAACTAAATAGAACATGAACACATCAGCATTAATTTTAATGACTATTTCAATAGTTTCAATCACAGCAATAACTGTTTATTATTTCATAAAAGTACTATTCAGTAAAAAGCAATAATTACAATGAAAAATCCTAAATCCTAAATCCCAAAATCCTAAATCATTTATGTCTTTTAAAAACTCAATAAAGGACTATCTTTCATTTACCAAGTCGGAACGAAACGGAATAATTGTTTTAATTTCAATTATAATAATTTTAATCGTAACTCTAAATTTCGATTACTTATTTGTAACAACAAGTAAATACGATTTTTCTCAATTCGAAAAAGAAATTAACGATTTTGAAAAAAGTGTTGAAAAGCCTATTGTTAAGATAGATACAGTATTTAATTTCAACCCGAATAATGTTTCTGAAGAAGAAATGTTGCTTTTAGGTTTTTCTCCCAAAATTTCAAAAACAATAATTAAAATCCGAAGTAAATCATTCAAATTTTACAAAAAAGAAGACCTGCTAAAAATTTACGGATTTGATACTTTATTGTTTAATAAACTTCAGCCGTATATTGTTCTTCAAGACACTATTTATCAAACAAATTACAATAAATTTACATCAGAAGTAAAAAGCTCAAATATCAAACAAGAAGTAAATTTAGCTGAATTTAATCCGAATGAACTTACATATAATCAGTGCATTTCTCTTGGATTATCATCAAAACAAGCAAACATTATTGTAAACTATTTAGAAAAAGGCGGACGATTCAAAAAGAAAGAAGATTTAAAAAAAATCTATTCAATAACAGAATCTGATTACAATACTCTTGAACCATATATTGTAATTGAAAATCAACCAACACAAGCAGAATATAAAACTGTTAAAAATGTTCTTATTGAGATAAATTCTGCTGATTCTATAGCTTTAATTGGAATTTCAGGAATTGGTACATCCTATGCAAAAAGAATTTTAAAATATCGGTCAATGCTTGGTGGATATAATAAAATTGAGCAGTTAAAAGAAGTTTATGGTATGACAGATGAGCTTTTTTCTAAAATAAGCACAAAGTTCACAATCGACGTTTCAAAAATTAAAAAGATAAATATCAATAAAGCCACATATAAAGAAATGATTTCGCATCCATATTTTGGAAAAGATTTAACAAAAGGAATCGACGATGTACGAAAGTTTAACGGCAATTTTAATTCTATCGAAGAGCTAATAAAATTTAAGCTTATTGATAAAGAAAAGTTTGAAAAGATTAAAGATTATATATCTGTATAAAATACTTTTCCGAGTTCTTTTACAATAGCTCGGTATATTTTTTCATTATCCATTTTTATAAAAGGGCTAAAGCCCTGAATTTGTACTAATTAATCAATTCCACGACCTCTGCCTTTGTCAGGTGTTTTCACCTGACAATGTTTTTCATCTGATAAATAAGGTTTCAGTCAGGTGAAAACACCTGACTGAGGCTGAGGTAATCGCGATATTAGCTGTAAATTTACCTTTAATGGACAAAATGTTGTACACCCATTAAACACTTGGTTTATTCAAACTGAATTGCTTTAACAGGGCTTATTTTTGAAATAATCATTGAAGGCAGTAAAAGCATAATTACAGTAATCAACATAGTGCTGACATTTAACAAAACAATATCTAAAAGGTTAATGTTTATTGGAATTACATCAACATAATACGATTCAGAATCTAACTTGAAAAAACCGGTATAATACTGAAAAACACATAACGATATGCCAATAATATTTCCCCAAAACAATCCTACTCCTGTTAAATAAGCAGCATTGTATAAAAATATTTTACGAATATTTATATTGTTAGCTCCTAATGATTTTAATATTCCTAT
>MENC01000274.1:2521-2824 GCA_001768155.1 Bacteroidetes bacterium GWA2_30_7 | reverse complement strand
CCCAAACATTCAGGTTTTGAAGGTCGAGCCAGTCAAATAGTTGAGGAAACTTTTCTTTTATAGTTATAGCTTTAAGTGTAGAACCATCGTCGTTAAAGTTATTTGCAACCAGCAAGTTTATTTCCTCTGCAACAGCATCAATTTTATCAAAATCGGAAATAATTACTTCAAATCCGCTAACCTGATTATCTGTCCAGCCATTTAGCTTTTGAATATGCTTAATATCAACAAGTACATACAGTTTGTCAAAATCTTCGAGGCTGGTTTTGTATATGCCGCAAATATTAAATTTTCGCATTCGTG
>MENC01000274.1:0-2461 GCA_001768155.1 Bacteroidetes bacterium GWA2_30_7 | reverse complement strand
AAATATTTTGAGAAATTAAAACACTGTTTGATTTTGCAGTATCCGAAACTTCAAAGCTTTTTCCCTCAATAAGATTTTTATTAAAAAACGACCAATCGAAATCGCTTCCAATGCCCTTTAATACAGCTCCTTGAATATCAGTTTCGGTTTTCATTATACCTGCTTTTGTTGCAAAAACCTGAATATGATTAACGCCAGTTATATTTTTTTTATAAGGATAAAACGACTGCTTCATATTTATTGGCAATGTTTCAAAAGATGAATTTGAATCGTAATTAACTATCTGAACATGAGAGCCAAAGCCAATAACCTTATTCCGTATCTGATTTTTAAAACCGGTAACAATTGCAACAGAGGCAATCATCACAGTGAGTCCGAGAGCAATACCAATAATAGCAATCTTAATAATTGGGCGAGAAATTTTATTATTCCCACCCTTATTGCTGATAATTTTTTTAGCTATGTAAAGTTCGGTATTCAATTTGCTAAATTTGCACAAATTTACAAAACTATATTATGAGTCTGTTCCGAAAATTCAAAAAAGTAAAAATTGCCACTAAAACACCAAATCACCAAATCTCACGATTTATCACGATATTTAGAGATGATATTGATTATCTGCCAATTATCTTTGACGAAGCTTTGTGTTTTAGTGCTTTGGTGGCAAAAAAAAGACTTTTCAGACAAGTCTATATTATGTTTCAATTTTTATCTTTTACTTTACTATTCATTTATTGAAAAAATATTTAAGCATGAGATTTTTTATTTTATTGATTTCTATTATTGCATTTAAGTGTTCATATTCAATTGAGTATGCAACTGTTAAAACCGGAGCAGAATGCACAGAATTATACTTTCCCGAATTAAAAGGCAAAACCATAGCAGTTGTTGCAAATCAAACATCGATAATCGGGAAAAGTCATTTGGTTGATTCGTTATTGTCAGCAGGAATTAAAATTAAAAAAATATTTTGCCCCGAACACGGATTCAGAGGCAATGCTGATGCCGGAGCTCATATTGCGAATTATATAGATGAAAAAACTAAAATTCCCGTAATTTCTCTTTATGGAAATAAAATGAAACCATCTGCTGATGATTTAGTCGGAATAGATATTATTGTTTTTGATATTCAGGATGTAGGAGTTAGATTTTATACATATATTTCTACAATGCACTATGTAATGGAATCGTGTGCCGAAAATAAAATTCCGCTTATGATTCTCGACCGCCCAAATCCAAATGGTTTTTATGTTGATGGACCTGTGCTTGATATTAAGCACAAATCATTTGTAGGGATGCACACGGTAGCTTTAGTTCACGGAATGACAATTGCTGAATATGCACAAATGATTAACAACGAAGGTTGGCTTACAAATGGCTTAAAATGCGAATTAAAATACATATTATGTGAAGGTTATACACACAAAAGTTTATACAACTTACCTGTAAAACCATCGCCAAATCTTTCGACTATGAATTCTGTATTTTTGTACCCATCGTTAGGCTTATTTGAAGGAACTGTAATGAGTGTTGGCAGAGGTACAGATTTTCCTTTTCAGGTTGTTGGACATCCGACATTAAAAGCCGAAAAGTTCAGTTTTACACCTGTTGCAAAAAAAGGAGCAAGTATGAACCCTCCTTATAAAGGGCAAGTTTGTTATGGTTTCGATTTAAGAAATTTAGGAGAAGACTATATGTTTTTAAGAAAACAAATTGATTTGCAATGGCTTATTACTTCATTCAAAGAATTTACAGATAAAAAGAAGTATTTCAATAGTTTTTTCACAAATCTTGCCGGAACTCCCGAGTTAAAAACTCAAATTATCGGGGGTTTAACCGAGGATGAAATCAGAAAAAGCTGGGAGCCAAAACTTGCAGAGTTTAAAGAAATTCGGAAGAAATATTTGTTGTATGAGGATTTTGAGTAATTATAAAGAAAAGATACCTGTCAGGTTTTTAAAACCTGACAGGTATTCAATTAATAAACTTCTTAAAAGTTTAAAATATTGAAGAAGTTGACTGACTGTACAGAACATCTTCATCCTTATAAAAAACACAATCCTAATTATTTATCTTCTATAGTGTTTGTTAAATTGAAGATATTTATTATTTTTGGTAAAAAAGGTAAAAGTTGGGAAACCCATACAAATACATCCATATTGGCAGTATTAAAATGGCTTTTTCGTTTTTATAAACTTGTTGGCAATAATATTGAGAAGCCTATGATTAAAGGAAAATCAACAGTAGAAACTGATAAATTAACAATTGAATTAATCAACAAAAATATCCTTAGACATACAATTCAATTTTTTCACAAAACACCATAAGGACTTAGACCATTTGGGTCAGGTGTTTTAGCATTAATTCACGACTATCATTTTATTTTAACCTGTTCTCACGTTGCTGACTACTTTGAAAAAGACAATTCCGATTTATTTATTAGAGTTGATAAAAAAGGTTA
>MENC01000273.1 GCA_001768155.1 Bacteroidetes bacterium GWA2_30_7 | reverse complement strand
TAAGAAATATTGAAATATTTGAAACCAAATTCATTACATAGAAAATTTGAATGTGGTAATTATTTAAATATAAACATGTGTTCTGGTATATCTATTAACGAATGCGAATTAATATCTTTTTTATTTTTATTAGGTTTATATACTCCATCATTCCCATATTCTCCAATATGAGTCCCATCATTTTCTATTAATTCAAAAGCTCCATTTTCAGTATCAATAGAAATTAGTAGTTTGCTATTTCCATAACCAGCTTCATAAATATCATATACATAATGACTTGTAAGTTGAAAATTTTTAGTGTAACCATGTAACTCAAGTATTATACCACCAAGTTCTTTATAACTTACTATATTATCCTCATATGATTTTTTAGTAATTTTCCATTTAAGCAGGTTATTTTTAATAGCCTTATAGTTAATTGCTGGAAATACAATTTTTAGGTTTAATACATTGTCTTTTGAAAATGTTTTCGGTTTCCAAGCAGAAAAATCAAACTTATCTAGGAAAATTAAGTAATCATTTTTAAACTTTTCAAACTCAACCTCATCATTTATAAGTGGTTTTATTTTTTCATGTAATAAAATATACTGAATAATCTTTTTCGCATCATCAAAACAAGGGATATTTGCCAACTCATCTTTTAATTTATTATCATAAGGAGATTTTAAAATTGGCAAAAATGGTCTTTTACAAAAATTATTATCTGGTAAGTTTAGAACAATAGTATCTTGCCCTGAGAGTATCTTATCGGTAGCATCGGATAAACTAAAATGTGAAATATTTTCACCAAGTGATAAACCAAAATCTTGATGTTTAAAATAATAATAATAATATTCTCTATTTGTAACTTGACAATCTTCAAAACATCTAAACAATTGAATTGTAAAGGCTTTTAAGGTAGCATCAAAGCATGGTTCCCAATAATTAAACCAACTTTCTATTTCATTAAATCTTGTATAGATGTTAATTCTTTTCTTTTCAAATAAAGAAAAACTCTCAGATAAAAATTGAGGTACGAAATTTACTTCCTTACAAGTTTCTAAACATTTTTCATTCAAATAAACATTCATTTGCTATTTCTTTGATGATGAGAACAATATTGTCTTTAAATCATTATTGAATTGGTCATAAAAGCCTGAAATATTAGCTTCTCTCAAATTGCTATCATCAATACGACCATTTGACTTTATTGGAACATCATAAATTGAAGTATTTATTTCATTATTTTTTTTATTAAAATAAAAGAATTTTGCCATTTCATTATCTATTATACCTTTATTAATAGCCAAGCAAATGCCATTTAAAATGTGGTCACTATGTGTTTCAACAATAATTTGAACTCCGGCAGATGCCGCTTTTGCTAATAACTGACCAATCATTGACTGAGCAGCAGGATGCAAATCATTTTCCGGATTTTCAAAGATTAATAAATCACCTTTTTCCGCAGCTAATAATGAAGTAATTATTGGTAGAGAAAAGGTTAGTCCAAAAGCAGAATTATTTGCAGAATATGATGCTGAGATATTTTCAGAATTAAGAAATTTATATCTTAATTCGTATTCTGAATTTGATTTTTGTTGGATATCTAAATTAACATTTGGAGTAATATATTTTAACCAATAATTAACTTGGTTGATTAATGGAAGTGATTCGCTAGATTTTTCATCCTTATAATCAGAAAATAAAGCATTGTCAGTTCCTCTTTCAAACAAAAATTGAATAGCATATTCACCATTTATTCCAAATTGCTTATAAGCTAATGCTTCTCCCAATTTTGAGAATGAACTATTTGGTGTAATTCGACCAGCACTTATATACTGAAATTTACTATCACTAAAAAGTGCAATCTTAGGATTATTAATTATTGGAAAACCACCTTGTAGCATATCTTCAATTGGCGATTTTTCAAATTGCCAACGATATTGTTTTTCGTTTATATCTATTGTAAAAATAATTTTATCATCTTTAGCATTTCTATATAAAACATCGTTAAACAAACCTAAATTACCAGTTAATGCACCTTTCAAATTTATTCCTCTTCCAATAAGATTAGGGACATAAGATTGTCGCAATAATAAAAGTGTTTGAATTAGAGTAGATTTCCCCATACCATTAATACCAGTTAGAATATTCAAATTCTTTAACGGAAGCGAAATGTTGGCAAGTGATTTAAAGTTAGTTATTTGTAAATTAGTTATCATTTAAAACATCATTTATTAAGTTGGTGATTGTAGAAAAACGAACTTTAACCATTTCTATGCTATTTGAATATTTTGAATCAATTGAACGATTAAAATTAATATCGTTTTTAAGTAATTTTGTTTTTCTTTTTACTTTATCTGATTTCAAAATAAGTTCGTCCATTTGTAAATTAGAAAGTTGCGAAATAGCATAAGTCCAAATTTCAAATAAAGAACCATTAATTACGCTACGCGTTTCATTTTCATCATCTTCATTAGCTATCATTTTTTTTGTAAAAATACTCTCTTTATTAAAAATTTTAGTTAATGTGCTTAAAATGTTATGAAATTCATTTTTAAATTTTTCTAAATTATTTTTTTTATAAGAATACATGTTCTCCATTGCTTCATCTAAAAAGTCTGCAATATTTGGTCTATAATCAACTTTATAGTAAAATATTCTAAATGTTACATATCTTAAAGCCAATTCTCTATCATACATTCTATCAATATCTCTTTCATGAATATTTATATACTTATTTAAGATGTCTGCTAATTCTTTAACATATCTTGAAGGAGTAAACCCATCTATTTTCTCATCTTCATTCATTGCATGCCTAATTTCCTGACGAGTAAGAACTAAAGCACTTGTGTTAATATTTTTAAAAATTTTATACCTAACTTTTCTTGGTGTTCCTGGTAGTACTGAAAAAATAGTTAGCTCTGCTTCTTCAAAATTGCGTTGAGTTTCTCTATCAAGCATACTGAACTTCTTTGAGTTTAATTCTGGCAGAAAATCCAATTCTTTTAATTCAAAAACATCATTAAAAAAATCAACAATTGTACTAATCCTTTGTAATCCATCAATAATTAACCATTCACTTTTTGAAATAATATCAAAATAAAGTGGCGGAATAGGAATATCAAGAATTAAAGTTTCTATTAACCTGCTTTTTACACCTTCATCCCAAAGTTTTGATTTACGCTGAAAATACCCAGCAATTTTAATTTCATTATTTGCAACTCTTTTTATAAGATTATCATTACTAATTAGCCCTTTTCTAATACCAATTTTGGCTAAATCACTTTTGTTTATTGGAATACTTGCTGGAGATAAACTTATGTCTTCATCAATAATAAATGGGATATCAATATTCTTTAATTCAGGAATTACATTCCTCCAATTTCCGTCTTTGTGTTTCCATAAATATTGTATCTCACATTTTAAATAACTTTTACCTGATTCTTGTTGTATAATATTTGTTAAAAAACTATTTGGAGTTTTTATAATCGCAAAATATGGTGACGGTAATATATTTTTATTTATTTCCTGAGTAAATCTAAAAATTCCAAAATCATCATCTCTTATGTGATAAATAACTATATCACCATAAGTTAAATAATCAGATTTTAATATTTTTTTTACAATTTTTGAATTAAGATACTTAGCATTTTCTTCAGTAATAAAGTTGCTTTTTAAATTACTGTTTAATAGATACAAAAAATCATTAGGAATTGTAGTTAGCTCGTTGCTCCCAATTTCTTTACCTGATACTATATTTCCTGCTAAATCAATTAATTTCATTTTAACAAAATTGAATTATTTCGAACAACTCATTTTATGAAAAATTTATTTCAAAAATACTTATTTATCAGATAAATTCAAGTACAAATTTTATTTTAAAACAAATTTTTGTTTAAGTTAAGAGTTCTTATGATTTATTTAAAGGCGTAT
The DNA here is from genome assembly GCA_001768155.1 of Bacteroidetes bacterium GWA2_30_7. Classification (GTDB taxonomy): domain Bacteria; phylum Bacteroidota; class Bacteroidia; order Bacteroidales; family GWF2-33-38; genus GWA2-31-9. The sequence continues at coordinate 9,246 of MENC01000273.1, read as the reverse complement.
AAACACTTTAAACTAATACTGATAAGGAGCAAAAAGTACTTCATACTCGTAAGTCAGCGTTTTCTTTTCGCCCGAATTTAATGCAACTGTCCAGTTCATATCGCTGTATGGATTAACGGAATTATAGGTTTTTTGTTTTTTCACTTTGCTATCGCCATTATTTGTTACTGAGCCGTTTACATGTTTAATTACATCAATAGCAACTTGTTTTGGTTGTAGATTTTCAACTGTTATTGTTCCTCTAATTGTTACTTTATTATAAGTTGTTTTTCCTATTTTTTTATAATTATCAACACGTGTAACTTCCTCTTCCGAATTTTTCATAACCACATCAATAGCTTTTGAAAGTTTTATTACAGAAACAGCTCCTGTTGGAGTATATTTAAGTTGGTCTTGAGCCATAAACTGACCTTTTTCGGTAACAACCATAACACAGGCTGTTGTAAACGGAAAATTAGTTGAGTTTTTTAATTCAATCGAATGATATACATCACAGTTATCTTCATTAGTATTGCAATACATATTTGATGCATAGTTTACTTTATCGGTAATTTCTGCCTTATAAATATCTTTGTAGCCTAATGTTGAAGCAAATACAGGAAATATTCCTTTTGAATTTTTTGGTAAACTAATTTTGCCAAGATTATAATAATATAAATCGTTATTTTTTTCGCCTTCGGTTGTATATGAGGATGTATAATAAGAATCGCCATCAGCTGCACGCCCATAGGGACTGGCAGTTTGTACTTGAGCCAAAGAATTACTAAGCATATTGTTGTCGATATAGCTTAATGTAGAATATGTTGAAGATGCTTGAGTTATATAATTATAAGTAACAGGGTCTAACATTTGACCATAATATAATTGCGGAGCTCCAACAACAACTTCTGCCTCAACATCAGTTATATCTTCGGCATAGTTTTCAATTGTTGCTTTCATTTCAAGTCGGGCTTCTTTGTCGTTTGTAATTTTCAGAAAATATGAAGGAATCCAGTTCATTCCCTGTTGAAGATAATACTCCATTAATGAAGCATTTTCGGAAGATTTTTCAAAATTAAGTTTTGCAGTTCGGGTTATACTATCGTTCATAAATTTTGAATTATCGGAACTAAATGATAGATATTCAATTTTTTGATAATTTATATAAGTAATTTTTCCACTTTCTTCTTTGATTTTTACTAAACCTGATTCTGGAATATAACTTAGGATTTTACCTGAAATATTTTTTTCATTTTTTTCGCCAGATTGTAGCGTTAAAATTGCATCCGAACCAATATTTGCTCTGATAATTTGGTCAGTGTATTTTGCTGTTGTTGATGTTTTTAGTGTGTCGGTTTTGAAAACAATGCTTTTCAGTGAATTTTCTTTTGCCGAGCCAATCCAGAAAGTTCCGTATAATGCCGATGCAGGAATTGGCAAAGTCAGACTTCCGTCTTTAACTTTTAGCTGACCTTCTTTACTAACCAAACATGTTGAGTTTTTAAACAATGAAATTTTTTTCATTGGTAAAGAGCTTTGTGATAATACTAATGTGTTAAGAAATAAAAATGCCGGTAATACAAATCTTAAATGTTTCATAGCTATATAATTAATTTTATTAATAAATTTGAAAAAGGGCTTTTATGCAAATTTTGAGCCAGCTTTATTCGCTTAGTAAAATTAATATTTTACTTTTAGGTTTTTCATTAAATGATGATTTTAAAAATATTTATTATTCAGGTTATAGTCTTTAGTTGTTTTAATTTATTTTCGCAAGATTTACTAAACAGAATTGAACATTTTGGCGAAAACCCCGGAAATTTAAGGCTCAACACTTATATCCCTGAAAATATTCCTGAAAATTCGCCGCTTGTTGTTGTTTTACACGGATGTACACAGTCGGCAAATTCTTGTGCAGAGCAAACCGGGTGGATTAAACTGGCAGAACAACATAAATTTTGTTTACTTTTTCCTGAACAAATAATTTTAAATAATGTTGAAAATTGTTTCAGTTGGTTTCGCAAAGCTGACCAAGAAAAAGATAAGGGCGAACCTGCTTCAATAATGAACATGATAAATTATATAAAGCAAAATTATTCGATTGATTCGTCAAGGATTTTTATAACAGGATTATCGGCTGGTGGAGCTATGTCTGTAATTATGATGGCACTTTTTCCGAATATTTTTAACAAAGGTGCTGTACTTAGCGGATGTCCGTATAAATCAGCAACATCGGCATTTGGTGCATATTTTTCGATGATAGGATTAAAAGCAAAATCTCCTGAAAAATGGGGAAATTTGGTTAGAAACGAAAATCCCGATTATAAAGGCAAATATCCCGAAATAGCTGTGTTTCACGGCACACGCGACTTTGTAAATAATTACAACAATTCAAAGCAACTTATTAAGCAGTGGACAAATTTGCATAATACTGACAGTAAGGTTGATAATAAAATTATAAAATTGAATGGAAACGATGAAATTTCAAAATTTAGTTTCAAAAATTCTGATAACAAAGATGTTGTAGTATTTTATAAATTTAAGAAAACCGGACACACATTGCCTATTGATACCGGAAGTTGCCCAAATCAGGGAGGTAAAACCGGAATGTTTGCATCAGACAAAGATTTTCATTCAACTTTTGAAATTGCAGATTTTTTTGAAATTCTGAAAGCTCCATATCAAATACAAGGTAATGTTAAGTTTAAAAAAGATTCTCAGGAAATTTATTCAGTTCCAAAGCATTCATGTTCAACATATAATTGGAATTTGCCCGAAGGTTCGTACATTGTAAATGGCAGAAACAGCAGTTCTGTTGAAATTAATTTGGGCAAGAAAAGTGGATTTGTAGAAGTTATAGAAACCGACTCGGTTGGTTGTAAGAATGTGAAGGTTGAATTGTTTTTGGAGGTTTATTGATTGTTTTGCCACAAAGACACAAAGACACTAAGCTTTTTTCAAAGAATCATCTCCAAAAATTCATTCTCAAAAATAATCTTAACTTTTAGTTTTTGTGCTTTTTCGAGTTTGGCTGGTCCCATATTTTCGCCGGCAAGTACATAATTTGTTTTAGCAGAAATACTTCCAACGTTTTTACCACCGTTTTCTTCAATCATTTGTTTTAACTCATCACGCGAATGTTTTTCAAAAACTCCTGAAATTACAAAGCTTAAACCGGAAAGTTTATCCGATTTTTTTTGCGAAGTATTTTCATCTCTTTTAAGATTTACTCCTGCGTCTTTCAGTTTTTGAATTATTCGTATATTATTCTCATTTTTAAAATGTTCGATTATACTTTGAGCTATTTTATCGCCAACTTCATCTATTGAAATCAGTTCATCAAAAGTTGAGTTAATTAATGCGTCAATGTTTTCAATATTATTAGCAATTTTTTTTGCCACAGTTTCTCCCACAAACCTGATTCCCAATGCATAAATTACTTTTTCAAATGAAGTATTTTTCGATTGTTCAATGCTTAAAAGTAGATTATCGGCAGATTTTTCACCAAATCGTTCAAGGTTAATTAATTGTGTTTTGTCTAAATTATATAAATCGCCAATATCAGAAATAATTTTATTAGTGTATAAAAGTTCAATAGTCGCCTCAGCTCCCGCAATATTCATAGCTTTGCGGCTTACAAAGTGTTCTATTTTTCCTTTAATCTGAGGTGGACAGCTAAACTCATTAGGGCAATAATGTTGTGCTTCGCCCTCGTTTCTGATTAGCAATGAATTACATTCGGGACAGTTTTCAATAAATTTAAGAGGCGATGAAACACTTTCTCTCTTTGTAACTTCAACACCAACTATTTTAGGAATAATTTCACCTCCTTTTTCAACAAAAACATAATCGCCAATTCTAATATCGTGAAGTTCAATTTGGTCGGCGTTATGAAGTGACGCTCTTTTAACCGTAGTTCCTGCTAAAAATACAGGTTCAAGATTGGCAACAGGAGTTATTGCACCCGTTCGTCCAACCTGAAAATCAATTGATAATAATTTTGTAAGAGCTTGTTCGGCTTTAAATTTATAAGAAATTGCCCAGCGAGGAGATTTTGCAGTAAAACCAAGCTGTTTTTGTTGTTTTAGCGAATCAACTTTTATAACAATTCCATCTATTTCAAAAGGCAGATTTTTTCTCTCATTTGTCCAATATTCAATAAATTCTAAAACTTTTTCAATATTTGCACATCTTGTAATGTGTTCTGGAATCTGAAAGCCCCAATCACGGGCTTTAGTCAGATTTTTATAATGCGAATCACTAAAAGTATTTTCGCCCAAAATGTAATATAAAAAACAATCCAATGGTCGTTTTGCAACTGCCGAAGAGTCTAATAATTTGAGTGTTCCGGCTGCGGCATTTCGTGGATTTGCCAAAAGTGCTTCGTTGTTTAATTTTCGTTCTTTATTAATTTTTTCAAAATCGGCTTTATTGAAGAATATTTCACCGCGAATCTCAAATTCTTTAGGGAAATCGCTTCCCTTCAGGTAATAAGGTATTGTCTTAATTGTACGAACATTAAGTGTAACATCGTCTCCCTTTTCGCCATCGCCGCGAGTAATTGCACGTTGTAGTTTTCCGTCGGAATATATCAGACTTATTGAAGTTCCATCATATTTTAGTTCGCAAACATATTCGAAATTTTCGCCGATTATTTTTTTTATTCTGTTATCAAATTCTCTTAATTCTTCTGGATTATAGGTATTTCCAAGCGAAAGCATAGGATATTTATGTGTAACTTGCTTAAATTCAGCGGTAATGTCGCTGCCAACTTTTTGAGTAGGAGAACTAGAACTTTGAAATTCGGGAAATAACTTTTCAAGATGTGCAAGGTCGTTGAGCATTACATCGTACTCAAAATCGCTTATTATAGGCTTGTTAAGTACATAGTAATTGTAATTATGTTTTTCTAAATCGGAACGAAGCTGTTCGATGCGTTTTTTTGCTTTTTCTTTGTTCATATTAATAAAAAATCAAGTCATAAAATTAATTAATTCGAGAGTTTTTACTAATTTTAAATCATAAAAAAAAGGAAAGTTTATACTTTCCTTTAATATAAATTTAGTTCTTAATTGAATTAATCAAGCGTTAGCTTACTAAACCTATCTTTTCCTCTATCTTCGGTATAAATAATAATCTCATCTTTTCCACTAACTACAAAATTTTCGGTATCAGCTGGAGGAAAAAATTGTGGATTTTTTTCTTGTATTGGAGCAAAGCAATAAGTTTCATTTTTGAAAATTAACCCTCTGTTTATTTTACCATCAATTATAGAGAAAGAAGTGTAAACAAAATTAGAACCATGAATAGAAATTGTGCTTTTTAAATCTTTTGGCTCATAGTCGGGTTTTTGATATATAGCCATATTTTTAGGATGTTCATTGTATAATATGTAAATATTATTATCTGTTGCATAAGATATATATTGTTTGAAAACGTGAGGCGACCTTAGCATCATTGTTACTCTAACTGGAGCGTTATTAATCCATTCAAATTCGTCTAAAGAATTCATTTTTGCAACAATAACGTCCATATATTCATATTGCCACTCGGTATGACGAGAATATTGTGAACCTACCTGAACTGTATATTCAGCATATTGCTCACCAATATAATAAATATCTTTTCCAACAGCTAATATGTAATCAAGTTTGTATTTAAAACGACGTGATTTTTTATTATTAGATTCAAGAGCTTTTAAAAATTTGTCATCAAATACTTTAACTGTTTTTGATTCTATTTTATTTGTAGCAATATCAACAGTGAAGTTGAAAATTCCACAATTTACAAGGTCTCTACCTTTTCGCTCAATAACATCTTTATAAAAACCACCAACATATAATTTATTATCTTTTGTTTTCAAAAATGCAATATCCTTTACATAATAATCTTCTTCAAAAGATAATTCAAGAGATTCCGGTTCATCTGAATCAGCATCCAAAGTTTCTAGATTTAATTTATAATGTTTTTCTTTATCATTTGATTTTGCGTTTTCAACAGTATAACCATAAAATAGATTATCGTTATCGTCGAAAAATAATCCAACATAGCCAGGCTGGTCAAAGTCGAAATTAATGCCTGTAAGCTGACCTAATAGTGCTTTTCCAAAATCTGAATTATACGAACGAAGTTTTCGGTTAACAGTTTTTTTCCATAACTCTTTCATTTCAGGAACACTAAAAGCAATAAAATCTGTTTTGTATTCAGCATCTTTATTTTCTTTAAATGAGGATTTTACTAATATTTTTGTATTTGAAGGATTTGTTTCGATTTCAAATTCTACAAATTCAAAATGGTCTGTTTTTACTTTAGTAATTGGTTTTAAATCTTTTGATACAACTCCAGAACTTGAAACAGTCTGATATGATAATTCCATTTTATCAAGGTCTTTATCGTACTGACTTCTGAAAATAAAAACTACATCGTTAGAATATTTTACATCAATTATTTTAGTTCCTTCGGCATCGTCAACTGTAATCTCTTTTGAAAATTCTGGTTTTAACGATTCGTTTTTATACTTTTCGACATAAAACGATGTTCCTTTACCTCTTGACCTTACTCTATAACAATAATATCCACTTTCATCGCCTCCCAGCATTCTGTTCATTTTATTGTCCTCATCGTTAGTTAATGCAGGACCATTTTTTACTTTAATTTGTGAAAAAATATTCGAATCAAACGAAATCAATAAAACGAATATTAATGAAAATCGAATTGTTAAGTGTTTTAGCATGATAATATATTTTTAAATTAATATTTGCCAAATATATAAAATAATTATTTTCTTAATATATGTTGTTTATTATACGATATGATTTATTGATTTAACGTATGAATTGGTTTATTTAACGATAAAAAAACAAATTTAATTTGCTTGAATTTTGAATATTTTAAGTTTTTCTTTACAAGAAATGGAAATAATATACAAACCTTTTGGCACATTAATCTCAATATTTTCAATAAATTGTTCATTATCAGGAATAATAACTTTTTTTAAAATTTCCCTTCCATCAATTGAAATAAGCGATAATTGATGCTTTTCATTTTTAAGATTTTTAATTTCAATGCTAAAATTATTAATAATCGGATTTGGAAAAATTGAAATATTATCGTTTTCATCAAAAATATTATTTACAGATACTTCATTTTCAAAAAAATAGATAATCTTTTCCATTAAATCAAACCTGCTTTGTTCGGGATAAATGGTTTCGAATGGGAATCCTAAGTAAACTAATTTTCCTGAAGTTGTTCCACTTGGAAACAATCCTGAATAACTGATTCCTGCATATTGAGTAGAAAATTCTGTATAAAAAAGACATGGCGAACTACCATTAATATTAGTTAAAACATCAGGATAATCAACATTATATGTTCCTTGAGTTCCGTTGTCGAAACTAAAATCTGCAAGTTGAACGAAAATTCCACCTGAATATGAGCTTGTTGAGTAGTAAGTTGAACTTTGATTATTTGGTGCATCGAAAGCGTATTGAGCTTTCAAGTAATTATGAATGAAATCTTTATCGGTAGTTGAGCCTTTAAAATCTAAATCCCAAGCAATTTCGGCACCTGAAACAAATAATTTTCCACCACTTTTTAAATATTCTGAAATATTAGTTTGTTCTGCATTGCTAAAAGTTTCGTCGGCAGTGCTTTCTTCACCGAGTATATAATCGCTAATTTCATAATATGACAGGTTAACCAGCCCATTTATTACTGCTTCGTTTGTTGCTGATGAGAATGAGTATGAATTATAAAAAAATGCTTCGCCATGCTGACGAATAAAATCATGAGTATTTCCGTTTGAATTTCTATCAAATCCATTAACAATTAAAACTTTATGAGTTTGTGAAGATGGAACACCTGCAAGAACTTCTGTTGTATCCGAAGTTGTAGTACTGTTTTCGGCAATTAATTTTATATAATAAATTGTATTGCTTGTAAGTCCTGTAATTACTGTATTTGAGGGATTTAGATTTACGATTGTTCCAAAAGTAATTCCGTCAGTGCTTAGTAAACATTTATAATTTGTAACATTTGAATCGTAAGAAAATAGCAATCTCAAAGAAGTTGAAGATTCATTAATAACAGCAAAAGATGTTGGAGTTGAAACTGTTACAACTGGAATTGGGTAATAAGGAAGTGAAATAACTCCCTCATCGCTCAATAAGCTGTAAAGCGTTGAAGATTGCAAAATTGCATCTATTGTAGTTGTGTCGGTGTTTAAAAAGGCTTTTTGCTGTACAAGCCTGATTCCGTGACTATAATCGGCATAAAGACTTTCGTGTCCGTTATATAAAGGTTGAATTGGAGTACCATTTAACTGATGCCAACCATAAATAACAACTCTGTCGGGGGCTGGTGCAGAGTAAATTGAATTGGAAATAATTACATCTTTTTTATCGCCTGCAACCAATTCCCCTAATGGATTTGAAGAAATTACTGATGAGCGTTGTCCCCAAACTGTTGTATTATGCTGATTAAAAACTGGAACTGTAGTCATTTGCGAACTCGGCGGAATGGTAGAAGGAGCAAGTTTTACAGTTGCAGCAGCCCAAATATCATTAACCATTTGTCGGGTTGGTAAAGTAAAGTTAATGTAATTACAAATTTTTTGAGCTAAAACCGGAGTCATCGGGCAAAGAAAGTAGTTTGTGTCGCAACCAATTGCAAGATAATCGGGCAATACATAGTATGTAAAAGTGTAACTTGTACTATTAATTGTTTTAGTTATAGTAATTGGAATTAAATTACGCTGAAAATCTGGAATATTTCCATTAATTACTTGATAATAAATTGAATCTTCTCTTGGAGTAAGAGCTAATGAAGTAATAACATTTACAAATTGTGCACCGTTATATGCGTTTACATTTCTTTCTGGTAAAGGAATAGTTTGAGAAAATAAACTGCCTGAATATAAAGATAATAATAATATAGAAAAGATTATTCGCATGTTTGTAATTCTTATTTGTAAAAGTAAATTATTTTGTAATCAAAACCAATTCGACATCCTTTTTGCCACTAAGACACAAAGACGCTAAGGATTGAAATATTGTACAAACCACAAAATTATCTTTGTATCTTAGTGTCTTTGTGGCATCTAGAACTTTTCATGGTTAACGAATACAATTGAGCTATTATTTTTATATTTGCTGATTCTTAAAATTAATCAATGGCAAAAGAAGAAGGTAAAGATTTAACTTTTTTAGAACATTTAGATATTTTTCGCAAACACCTTATGCGTTCTGCATTTGCTGTTGTATTTTTTGC
>MENC01000272.1:13208-16246 GCA_001768155.1 Bacteroidetes bacterium GWA2_30_7 | reverse complement strand
CTAAAGTTAGCATCACTTACGTCGGTATATAATGCATTGTAATAATCAGTTACTCTGAATTTACATGTTGTTGATGCCGGTGATGTAACAGTCCAGCTGTATGAACCAATATTTGATGCTGCTGAAACTAATGTATTCCATGATGAACCACCATTTGTAGAATAATCAATTGTAACATAACTTCCCGCACCTACTGAAGTCCAAACTACTTGTTTAACAGTTCCAATGGGCCAACTTTCGCCTCCATTAGGCTGAGTAATTGTAATTCCCGGACTAACTATTGAGAAAGCCGAGTTGCTTATATCATAAGAAGATGGAACTGTAACATCACTTACTTTTATAAAACATTTTGTTGAAGGAAAATTTGGAACTGTCCAGTAATAATATTGGTTTGATGCCGGAGTACTTGCAATTATTGTTGACCAAGTAGAGGCACTATCGGTAGAATATTCAATTTTTACATTTGTAGAATAACTTTGACTCCAATAAATGTATTGTGATGAGCCTACTGCCCATGTTTCATTGCCATTTGGAGTTGTAACAGTTATTACTGGAGCAGGTACATTAATTGTAAATTCAGCATCGCTTGAGTCAACAGTTGCACTGTTATAATAATCGGCAACTTTAATTAAACATTGTGTTGATGAAATGGTTGTGGGAATATACCATGTATAATAATAATTTGTTGTGTATGCGTTTGTTATGTAAGTCCAAGTTGCACCGCCATCTATAGAATAATATAAATTAACATATGCACCAATATTTGATGATTGCCAAGTAATATTTTGATTTGAACCTCCCGAATAAACCTCACCACCATTTGGCGATGTAACAGTTAAAAAAGGTGTAATAATTTTAAAAACATTATCGCTAATATCTAAAACTCCAGAATTTGAAGTATCTGAAATTCTGACTTTACACATTGTTGATGGGGTATTTGGAACTGTCCAGTAATATGAATAATTTGATGCCGGAATACTATCAACTATTGGCATCCACGAAGAACCATTATTTATAGAATATTCAATATTAACATTTTGTACATTAGAATAAGACCATGAAATATATTGTGAACTTCCTACCGACCAAGATTCAGCATTATTTGGTGCATTAACTGTTAATGTTGGGTCGGCTTCAGTAATTGAAAATGTATTATCGCTAATATCAACTATATTGCTATTGTAATAATCATAAATTTTAAATAAACAATTTGTTGATGGACTATTTGGAACTGTCCATAGATAATATCCTGTTGAAAAAGAAGTATATGTAATATAATTCCATGAAGAACCGCCATTAATTGAGTAGTATAAATAAATATATGATGTTGAACCTGTTCCACTCCAAGTTATATATTTTGAAGAACCTGCTTTCCACTCTTCACCACCATTTGGACTTGAAACAGTAAGTGTTGTTCCATAAATTGAAAATTCTGTGTCGCTTTCGTCAAAAACATTTGAGTCGCCGGTATTGCTAACTCTTACTTTACAATGAGTTGAGGAAGTATATGGAATTGACCAAGTATATGTTCCGGTTGAAGCAACTAAATTTGTTGCTATTAAGCTCCACGAAGCACCTCCGTTAGATGAAAACTCTAATTTAATATTACTTACATCAACACTACCCCATGTAATTGGGAATGTATTTCCTGAAATTAATACCTCAGCTCCATTTGGTGCTGTTAATACAACCTGTCCCGTATCAGATGCAATTGTAAATGGAGCAGCATTTATATCATATAATGTAGAATTTGAAACATCACTTATTTTTAAAAAACCATTATTAGTTATCGAATCTGGAATACTCCAGCTATACGAACCAATTGAAGCTAAAGTACTTTCTGTAACTGTTGACCAGTTATTGTCGCCACCATACATGCTTAATTCAGCAATATTTGTCCATGTACTGCTTTCACATGAGTAAATATAAATTCGATATTTTGAGTAAGCAACTGCATTACTAAATGTATATGTTTGTCTTATATTTTGTGTCATATCAGCATAAGTAACTGTATGAAGTGTTACCCAATCAACACCATTAAAACCTTGAAAATCCCAATTACTAGGGTTATATTGTTCATAAGCACCCCAGTTTGTTTGACTGCTACTGGTAATAAGCGAATACTTATTTACTGCAACAGGAGTAACTAAATCATACTCAAGCCAAACCGGAATTACTGAATTATTACCCCAGCCACTATAAACTGTATCTCCATCAAATGCATTTGCAGGGGGATTACCAGAATAAGAGCTACTGGCAGAGGCTGTTCCACCAGTAATTAATGTGCTAGCTCCTGAAGTGCTAAATTCAATTTTAACACTATCAACATCGGTGCTTTGCCAGGTTATATTCTTATTTTCACCAACATACAGATATTCACCACCTTGCGGGTAGGTCATGTTTATTGTTGACTGACTAAATAATTGTGTAACTGATAAAGCTCCACAAAAAAATAAAACCAAAAATCTGATTCCTTTAAAAAGTAATTGTGTGTTCATATTATATTTATTTAATTATTTTATGTTTTAAAAAACAAAATTACTAATTAAATTTTATTCGGAAAATCTAAATTTAAATTTAACAGATTAACTAAATTGCTAAATATCTTCATTTTATGCTAATATTTATTGATTAACTCTTTATAATTAAGTAGTTCATTACCGTAATGATTAAAAAAACCAATGATAACAAGGGTTTCAGATAATTATTATTAAAATTCAAACGATAATTTTACCAAAAGGCTATTTTTATTGACGAACGCATAAATAATATTGATGAACACCCGAATATTTATGACATTAATGTGGTTTTTTTCAGCATTATAAGTACTTGTACTTATATGACTTTAATCAAATAATTTGAATCATAATAATTCAAAATTTAGTGTTAATTTCCAATTATTGATTTAAAAAATTCAATTTATATTCTAATTCCTAAAATAGTAATATCATCAATTTGTTCACTATCTCCTATCCAATTTTCTAAAGTAGTTTCTAAAATTTCTTTTTGCTGCGACATTGGTTTTTGAAAATTATCAA
>MENC01000272.1:0-13138 GCA_001768155.1 Bacteroidetes bacterium GWA2_30_7 | reverse complement strand
ATTTTATCGTAAATGGCTATAGGCATTTTGTCGGGCTTTAACTCTTCCAAAGATTCCACCTTTTCAAAAGGTGGCATCTTTTTATTATCATTATTGCGAACGAGCCAAAGCGGAATATTTGCTCCTGACCATTGTGCTTCGAAGACATTTGATGTTTGATGTTTGATGTTTGATGTTCTTTGTTCTATTGTTCTATTGCGATGTACTGAGCCTGTCGATGTGTTCAAATGTCCATCATTTTCTTCACTTGTATCTTGAAAATTGGAGTTTGGGGCTTGGGACTTGGAACTTTGGACTTGGGTCTTTATTGTAATGAGGCTAATATCCATTCCATCTTTTTGTTCTTCATTTTTTCCGGTTTGATTAAGAGCATCAATAACAGATTTTCTCAAAAGATTAAGTACTTGATTTGTTTGCTTTACTTCATTTTTACGAACTATTTCGTTCAAAAAACTTATCCCCAGCATGCTCATAAAAGCACCTGGTACTCCATGACCGGTACAATCGGCAACAGCAACTATTAGTATATTGTCAATTTTTGCTGTCCAGTAAAAATCACCAGAAACAATGTCTTTTGGGCGGAAAAGAACGAAGCTCTCGAAAGTGTGACTGAGTGAAAGTGTGACGGGGAGCAGGTTCTCACTTTCTTCTTGTCTCACTTTCTCACTTTCTATATCTTGTGGTTTGGAATTTGAGTCTTGAGACTTCAGACTTGGAGCTTTGGACTTGGTGCTTAACTCGGGGAGCATAGCTTCCTGAATGAGCTTGGCATAATTTATACTATCATTAATCTGTTTTTTTTGGAGTTTAAGTAATACGTTGGCTCTTCTTTTTTGTATGTACATTCGTAATATTATTATTGAAAAAAATAAAAATATTCCCAATCCGAATAGAATAGAGTAATTTAATACTTGTTGTTGTTTTATTTCCTCTGTTTGCCTCTGAATTTCAGTTTCTTTAAGAATTTTATCTTTATTCAATAGAACTATTTCTTTTTCTTTTTTTTCGGTTTCAAATCTGGTTTGCAGTTCAATTATTTGTTTTTGTTTTTCTTCATTTAAAACAGAGTCTTTATAAAATGAAAATAAGGACATATATTTAAATGCATTTTTATAATCTTTCATTTCGGAATAAATGCTAGCCATATCATTATAATTATTTTTCAGAATATCTTTGTATCCATTTTCTAAAGCAAGTTTATTGCTTTCTAAAATAAATTTTATAGAATTGCTAAAATTCTTAATGTTATAATATTCTATTCCAATACTACAAAGAATTTTTGAAGCTGTATATATGTCTTTAATTATTATTAAAGAATCATAAGCCATTGAAAAGTATTCTATAGCCTTTTTATTATCTCCTTTTTCGGAATAGACAACAGCAATGTTATTAAGTACTTCTGCGAGTCCAAATAAATTTTGATTATTTTTTTCAATTTCTAATGATTTATTATAATAATCAAGTGATTTTTCGTAATCCTTCATAAAACCGTATATTATTGCCAGATTATTATAAATTCCTGAAAGTTTATTTTTGTCGTTTAATTCCTGAAAAATGAAAAGTGCCAGATTATAAAATTCTGTTGCTTTTTCGTAATTGTTTTGCCAATAATAATTTATTCCAATATTGTTCAGTGAGTTAGCTATCCCTGATTTGTCGCCAATTTCTTTACAAATTTTCAGAGATTGATTATAATATTCTAATGCTTTTTCGTAGTAGCCATGGTTGGAATAATAATTTCCAATATTATTTAATGATACTGAAATGCTTTTTTTATCACCTATTTGTTCTTTTATTTTTAGTGATTTTAATTGAAATTCTATTGCTTTATCTAAGTTGCTTTGCAAATTGTAAATGCCTGAAATATTGTTTAATACGACTACTTCGCCATTTTTGCTTTGTAGCTTTTTATAAATATCAAGGGCTTTGTTATAATTTTCGAGCGACAACTCGTAAAATCCTTTTTGTTTGTTTGTCATTCCCAAAAGATTATAAGCATCTGCAACAAATAAAGCAAAATGATTTTTTTGGGATAATTGTAACATTTCGTTGCAATAAAATTCTGCTTTGGTTAGCTGATTATTATTGTAATACTCTTGTGCTAATATATAAAACGAATTAATTTTAACAGAGTCTATAGTTGTTGTATTTATTAGATTATTCAAGCTGTCTATTTTAAAAGTATTTGGTTGTGATTTTACATTATTTGAAATGAATAATATGAAAATCAAATAAACTAATTTTATATGTATTGATATCTTTCGCATCATATTCTAATTCCTAAAACCGTAATATCATCTATTTGCTCACCTTCACCAATCCATTCATTCAGAGTTTTTTCCAAAACCTGCTTTTGTTCTTCCATTGACAATTGGCAATTAGCAATAAGCAATTGTTTCAGGTTTTTTGAAAGAAATTTTCTGCCTTTTGTTCCACCGAACTGGTCTTCGTAACCATCGGTCATTAAATAAATTATGTCGTCCTTTTGCAAAATTAATTCATGATTTGTAAAATCAATCATATTGTCGTGAATAGCTATTGGCATTTTATCGCCTTTAAATTCTTCAAGATTTGCTAAATTTTGAAAATTTAGCAAATCTTTATTCTCTTTCAAACCTGACAGGTTTTTTATGTTTCTAATAATCCAAAGTGGGTTATTTGCTCCAGCCCATTGAGCATTGTAACTTTCCAAAAGTTCTGAACTTGGGACTTTGGACTTGAAACTTGGAATTTGGGACTTTATCACAACAAGACTGATGTCCATTCCATCTTTTTGTTCTTCATTTTTTCCGGTTTGGCTTAAGGCATCAATTATAGAAATTCTTAAAAGATTAAGGACTTCATTAGCTTGCTTAACTTCCTGTTTTCTAACTATTTCATTCAAAAAGCTAATGCCAAGCATGCTCATAAATGCACCGGGTACACCATGTCCTGTGCAATCAGCAACTGCTATAATTAACCATTCGTTTACGTTGGTTATCCAGTAAAAATCTCCGCTTACAATATTTTTGGGCTTGAATAAAATAAAATAATCGTCTAATAATTTATCAATCTTTAAATTAGATGGAATTACTGCCTCCTGAATATATTTAGCATAATTTATACTGTCGGTAACTTCTTTATGAATTGTTTCGATATGTTCTTTTTGTAAAATAACAATATCTCGCTGACTCTCAATTTCTTCTTTTTGAGTATTAATTTCTTCATTTTTTTGAAGTATTTCTTCATTTTTCAAAGAGAGTAGTTTGAAAGCCTTCTTTTTTTGAGTAAATAACCGAAATAATAAAATTGAAAAAATAAGTATCGTTATAAAACCTGCTATAAATGAAAAAATTAAAATTCGTTGTTTTCTGTTCTCAGCATCTTTTCGGGCAATTGTTTCATTTTGCAGTTTTTTTTCGTTTTCGAGTTTTTCTATATTTAATTGTTTTTTTTCGGATTGATATTTTGCTTCCATTTCTTCTAATATCTTGGCTTTTTCGGTGCTTAATAAACTGTCGTTGATATTAATAAATAATTCGGCATATTCGAATGCTTTTTTATAATTATTTAGCTTTCCCCAGCCTTTATACAAGGCTTGATATGCGGTATTTACTCTTGGTAATGAGCTTGTTTCTTTTGCTAAAGTTAATGCTTGCGATGAATATTTAACCGATTCTTTATAATATTGTTCTGCTTGTTGTTTTGTAATATTTTTAGAATCGGCAAGTCGAATATTTATATTTGCAAGGTTAGAAAATAAAAGGCTAATTCCATATTTATCGCCAAGAACCTCTTTAATTGTTATTGCTTTTTCATAATATTCAATTGCTAATTTAAAATTTTCATACATTTCGTAATAAGTTCCAATATTTGAATAGCATGACGCAATGCCTCTTTTATCGCTAATTTTTTCAAATATTTTTAAAGAATTTTTGTAGTACTCAAAAGCCTTTTCTAAGTTGCTATTGTCTTTATAAACAGAGCCAATATTCATAAGGCATGAAGCTATATCTTTTTCATTTCCAAGTATTTTTTTGATTTCTAAAGAACTTTGAAAATACTCTAATGCCAGAGTATAATTTTTTAAATCGTCTTGTATAGAACCCATGTTGCTAAGGCAATTTGAAATATTTAAACTGTCGTTTCGTTTTTCAAATATTTCTAATGCTTTTTGAAAATATTGAATTGCTTGTTCGTATTTTCCTTGATTTTTATAAACAACACCAATATTATTGTAAGTTCCGGAAATTCCTTTTAAGTCGTTTAATTTAATTCTTAATTCGAGGCATTTATTCCAATACTTTAGGCATGAATCGTATTCGCCTTTATATACGTAAACAATTCCTATACAATGTGCTGCATTTGCTAATCCTTTAGGATATTTAATTTTTTGTGCAATTTCATCAGCTTGTTTTGCAAATAACATTGAAGTATCAATATCAACACGCTGAAAATTTTCAGATAAAGAAAGAATAATATTTACACGGCTTGTGTCAATTTTTTCTTTTTCTAACTCAATTAATAATGAGTCAATTTTATTTTTGTCTTGTGCTTGAAGTTTAAAAGCAGAAAATATTATAAAAATATTAAAAATAAATCTAATCATTTGTTAAATTTATTGATTGAATTAAGAGGTTGAATATGACAGCTTTATGAATTAATCAAACTATTTACAATTTAATATTTTTATCAAGCCACTCTTCTAAATTTTCTTTGTTAGGTTTTCCATACATTTCTGTAATATAACTAATGATTTCATTAATTTTTGTTTCTCTGTCTTTGTCTTTTAAATCTGAAAGAATTATCATAATTTCAGCTAATAAGTCCACTTCATTTAAAAATACCGGGTCGAATGAATTAATATAAGTTCGTTTTACTTCTGTTCCTTTTTGCATGTATAATATTTCCATTGTACTAACATCAGGATTTGGAATAGGTTTTCCATCAACTGTCAGTAATTCAGATTTTTTAATAATCAAAGTGTCGTTACTATACGAAAGTTGCTTATTTATAGTATCTCCTTTGTAAACATAACGCATGTAGAAAAAATTATTTTTGTCCATTGGAAATAAGGTTGGATTTATTTTCAATTCTACATTATCAATTATTGCATATTTTCCACTAAAATGATTCTCTAAATCAATAATATTTAAAATTGAACCACCTCTTGAACTAATATTGCTCATAGCCGGACTTAAATTAGCCTTTGCAAAAGCTATGTTGGTATTACTTGGCATTAATATAAATCTACCTTTTTCGGAATTTGTAACAGCGGCTCTTGCATTATTTGTTTCAAACGACAATTCGTCATTTTCACCAAAAATAGTTCCCATTTGAAGAGCTGCTTTTGACTTTTGGAGCAAGATTGTACCGCTTACTTTGATTACTTTATAGTCTGTTGACTGGGCAATTGACATTGAGTGTAACGCAACAATCAATAATATAATTAAAACATTATTAAACATATAAATCAAATTTATTTTAACGATATTCAAATGTATGTTTTTTTTTGATTTTTTTTAAAATATAAATATTAATTTTTCACACATAACATAAATTATCAAAAAAAGTTTTAATATTGCTTTAAATTCATGAGCCTAATCCTAAAAGTAATAAAACATAAAATTGCCACAAAGGCACAAAGACTCCAAGATAAACAAAACGTTGAAAAACAGTTGTATATTTTTGATGAAACTTTGTGTCTTAGTGTCTTAGTGGCAAAAAAAAGACTTTTCGGAGTGCACTCATTCATTTAATTAAATAATGAAAAGTATATCCATTACAGTTTTCCTTTTTCTTTGCCTTATATCGTTATTTTCTCAGAATCTTCATGTTATCGACAGCCTCAAAGCTGAAAGTTCTAAATATGATTCTGATACAAATAAAATTAATATTTACAATCAACTTAGCTGGGCTTTTGGAAAAAAACTTGATACCGCATTATTATATTCTGATAGTGCGTTAGCTTTATCTAACAAATTAAATTACAGAAATAAAATTCAAGAAACTCATTTTAAAAAAGGACTTTTATACTATAATCATGCAATGTATAACAAAGCTTTATCAAATTTCTTTATATCAATGAGAATTTCTGAAGAGTTAAAATTGAACGACAATCAGTCTCAGTCTGCATTTCAAATTGCTAATGTTTATAAAGACCAAGGAACTTACGATAAAGCATTATCATTTTATAATCAATCGCTTGTGCTAGATAAAAAATATAACAATATATCGGGAGAAGCAAGTTGTTTAAACAATATTGGTTTAGTTTATTGGATGCAAGATTCTTATGAGGTGGCTCTTGATTATTTTTTAAAATCTATGGAAATAAAAGAAAGAATAGGCGACAAAAGAGGAATTGCAGGAGGTTATGTAAACATTGGAGTAATATACTATTCTCAAAAAAATTATGCTAAAGCTATTGAATATTGGGAAAAAAGTCAACCAATATGGGAAGAACTTAATGATAATAGAGGATTGGTGGAAGTTTTTAATAATATTGGAGCCGTTTATAGCGAACAAAAAGAGCATGATAAAGCTTTAATATATTTGAATAAATCTTTAAAAATAAAAGAACAATTAGGCGACAAAAAAGCAATATCTATGACATATTCTAATATTGGTGAGGTTTTTATGCAAAAAAAAGAACCAAAAAAAGCACTGGAATATTTCGCTCAAGCAATAAAAATTAATGAGGAAATTAAAGATTTCGACGGATTAGCAAGTGCACATTTAAGTATTGCCGGATATTTTAAAGAAATGAAAGATTTTAAAAATGCTTTGGAATATGCAGAAAAGGGTCTTGAAATATCAAAAAAAATTGGGGCATTGAGTAAGTTAAAAAGTGGCTATTTGCTTGTATCTGAAATATATGAAATGAAAGGCGATAATGCAAATTCTCTTGCAAATTATAAACTCTTTTATGAAATCAGTGATTCTATTTATCAAAAAAACAGTTCAGTTCAATTAGCCGAAATACAAACAAAATACGAAACTGTAAATAAAGAAAAGGAAATTGAACTATTAAATAAAGATAAGGTGCTTCAGGATAATGAGTTAGTTAAGCAACAAATTCTTACAAATGCATTTATTATATGTTCATTATTTATTTTAATAATTGCTTTTGTTATTCTTAACAGATATAAATTAAAAAAGAAAACTAACGACGAGCTAACATATCAAAATCTTGTGATTGAACAACAAAAAGAGGAATTAATGGTTCAAAAAGATTTACTTATAAATACTAACTCTGAATTAACTAAAAAAAATTCATTAATTACAGATAGTATTAATTATGCAAAAAAGATTCAGGATGCACTTTTACCATCCGAAAACTATATAAAAAATTATATAAAAGATTTTTTTATTTTTCTCTCTCCAAAAGCAATAGTTAGCGGCGATTTTTATTGGTTTTATGCTATTGATTGCAATAACCTTTTTATAGCAGTAGCAGATTGTACAGGACACGGTGTTCCCGGAGCTTTTATGAGTATGATTGGAAATACTTTGCTGAACGAAATAATTGTCGAAAATAAAGAATACGATACAAGTAAAATTTTGGGTAAATTAAATTCACGAATCTTACATGTTATTAGCCAAAATGATGGGAAAGAACTTAGCCATATAGACGGTATGGATATTTCGATAATTAAAATTGATGCATTAAATAGTATTATGTATGTTGCAGGAGCAAATCAATCTGCTTATATTGTTTCAGATAATCAGCTAATTACTATTGACGGTGATTTACAATCAATTGGTGGAGGGTTAGGTTATAATGTAGATGCAAAGTTTACTACTCAAAAGCTAAATTATCGAAAAGATTCAACATATATTTACTTGCTTTCTGATGGTTTTCAAGACCAATTTGGTGGAACAGATAATAAAAAATTTATGGTATCAAATCTTCAAAAATTGATTTTGAAATGTACTTCGTTGGATTCTTTTATCGAACAAAAAACCTATTTTGCCAACACATTTAATAATTGGAAGGGTAATAACAAACAAATTGATGATGTGTTGATTGTGGGTTTAAAAGTATAATCAGTTTTGTAAACATATTATACTCGTTGCGTTAGATTTACAAAAAAATTCAAAATACAAGAAAACTTATTCTTCAAATTCAGACGCATTGTGCCTTCCATGCATTTGATTTCCTTTGCCTTCGCCCAATTGCCTTAATAAATGATTTTTAAACTGTCGTTCAGATTGATAAAGCTTGATTAGTTTTTGAGGAGATAAAACTTTTTTGAATTTTGCATGATAATCTTCCATTAATTTTGCTTCTGCAAGTTCGTATTTTACAAAATTATCTGCTAGCAATTCTGCTTCTTTATCAGACAGAACTATTGTTTCGTCTTTACCAGATTTCATAAGGCTTTTACGTTCTTTCATCAGTCCTTCACGAGCTTTATCAAATTCATTATAAATGGGCCAAAATTTTTGTGCTTCATCTGACGATAAATCAAGCTTTTCGGTAATAAAAGCTACTTTCATTGCTTTTAATTTTTCTTTTCTTGATTCATTATTCTGTGAAAAAATATTACTTGATACAAGTAATAAAAACATATAAAATAGTAGTTTCATAAGATTATGATTTAATTATATTCATTATAAATTGATTGTTCATCTAACTCTTCTTCGTTTAAATATTCGTAAATTCCATCTTGTTCAGTAGTCAAGTATGAGATTTCTCCAGTTTGATTTGATAAATAAAATTCCGCAACTTGTTCATCATCAAATTCTATATCTCCATTTAACATTAATTCCGAAATTTCATTGTTGTCAAGATTTATTATTTTTTTATCTGAATTAGAAAATTTGTATAAACCAAACATTATAATTAAAATTAACCCCAGCCCTAAACTATAAGCAAAAATAGGATTAAAAATGTACTTGTTATTTTTAACATGATTAACATTTGAGTTTTGAATCTTATTTTGAATTTTCTGAGATAAATCATCAAAATAATTATCCGGAACTTTAAATGAGTTCTTTCTATTTTGTTCGTTTAATATGTTGTTTGTAATTGACATATTTTTTAGACTTTTATATTTGAATATGGTTTAAATGTTTTCAAAATATTTTTCAATTTTTTTCACAGCATGATGATATGAAGCCTTTAATGCTCCAACCGAAGTTCCAAGAACTTCTTCCATATCTTCGTATTTCATTTCATCGAAATATTTCATATTGAATACAATACGCTGTTTTTCCGGCAAAGTCAAAATTGCTTTTTGTAGTTTTTTCTGAATTTCATCGCCGGTAAATAAACTGTCGGAATCTATGTAATTTGAAAGCTCTCTTTCAACATCGTGAATTGGAATAAAAAATCTTTTACTTTTTTTGTTTAGAAATGAAAGAGCCTCATTTGTAGCAATTCGGTAAAGCCATGTATAAAGTTGAGATTCTTCCCTGAAATTTTCTAAACTTTTCCATGCTTTAATAAAAGTATTCTGAACCAAATCGTCTGCATCGTCGTGAGTAATTACCATACGGCGTATGTGCCAGTAAATGCGCTGTTTATATTTGTTTACGATAAGATTAAATCCGTAATTTTTGGAATCAGGATTATGGAAAATTTTTAAAAGTTCCTTGTCATTATTTTTTTCGTCTGCCAAGTCAAATTACTTTCTTGAAATTACTTTTTCAACTGCTTCAACAATGTTAGAATCTTCCAAACCGTATTTTTTCATTAATTCGTCCGGTGTTCCGCTTTCGCCAAATTTGTCATTTACAGCAACCATTTCAAGTGGTGTCGGCATTTTTCTGCTAAGTAATTGTGCGATACTGTCGCCAAGTCCGCCGTTCATCATGTGTTCTTCTGCTGTAACTACTGCTTTTGTTTTGGTTACAGATTCTAAGATTGCTTTTTCGTCTAAAGGTTTAATTGTGTGAATATTTATTATTTCGGCTGATATTCCTTTTTGTTCTAAAATTTCGCAGGCTTGTATTGCTTTCCAGACTAAATGACCTGTAGCAAAAATGGTTACATCTTTTCCCTCATTTAATAAAATTGCTTTTCCAATTTCAAATTTTTGGTCTGCTGGAATAAAAATTGGAACTTTTGGACGACCAAAACGCAAATAAACCGGACCATTATAATCGGCAATTGCAATAGTTGCTGCTTTTGTCTGATTATAGTCGCAAGTGTTGATTACAACCATATTAGGAAGCATTTTCATTAGTCCAAGATCTTCCATAATCTGGTGTGTAGCACCATCTTCACCGAGTGTAATTCCGGCATGTGAAGCACAAATTTTTACATTTTTGTTTGAATATGCTATACATTGACGAATTTGGTCGTAAACTCTTCCTGTTGAGAAATTTGCAAATGTACCGGTAAATGGAATTTTTCCGCCAATTGTAAGTCCGGCAGCAATTCCCATCATATTTGCTTCGGCAATTCCAACCTGAAAAAATCTTTCAGGAAATTCTTTGGCAAATGCGTCCATTTTCAAAGAACCTATGAGGTCGGCACAAAGTGCAACTATATTTGGATTTTTTTTTCCAAGTTCGTAAAGTCCATCTCCAAAGCCCGAACGTGTATCTTTTTCGCCTGTGATTGTATATTTTTTCATTATATAAATTTTTAATAATTATAAACTAATTGAAATAGACCCCCCCTGAGTAATCTTAAATAATTTTTCTACTGTATAAAAGGTTTGTTTTGAGTTTCTTGCACGATATACAACACGATAATCGCCAGGTTGTAAAACAATTGTTTCTTTAGTAACATTTGGGTCAATATTGCAAACCCATTGGATTTCTTTTTCTGTTTCAAGATAAATGCTTCCGAAACCTTGCGAAGTCATTAACAATGTTACCATTCCGGGCTTTGGAATTTGAACCGTTGTTGTAGTGCTTTGCTTGATTTCGACACTCGCCATAATTCGTGGAAGTGTGAGAATTTCCAAATCGTATTTGCCAATTATATATTTTTCAAGAATATTTACAGGTTGAACATTTAAAGTATTCATTTCTGTAGATTTTCTTACAATTGCGTTCAAATTTTGATAATTATTTACTCCTTCAAGTTTCATTTGCAAAAATCCTTGTGGACAATCTGCGGGAATAATTGTATGTTTCCCAGATGTAAGTGTAATACTGTCAACTGTAATCGGAGGAATTGTGTGAACTACCATTTTGTATGTTAACAGCGGGTCAAGTTCAACAGTATCTGGTAATCCGCGAAAATTCATAGTGTGGATGTAATTGTATTTTAACAAACCCGAAAATGAATCATAAAAAGACATATTCACATCAGTTTCAGTTGGTTTACCAGATTGGTCAAGAAGATTTACTTGTGCGGTAGTTGTATTTAACGCATCTGAAATTATAACTCCAAGAATATCTCCAAATTGTTTTTCATTGTCGGCATCGTAGAATTTTCCAATACATTCAAACGATTTTTTGAATTGCAAATCAAGCCCGATTCCAATTACAAAAGGTCGCAGAGCAATTCCTTTTTTTTGAAGTTCGAGCGAAATTTTACAAGGGTCGCCATCGCATGCTTCAACTCCATCGGTAATTAAAATAATAATGTTTCGGCAGTTAGCCATTGGCGGAAAATCGTTTCCACAAAGTTCAAGTGAATGTGCAATTGGAGTTGTGCCTTTTGGAGTAATAAAGCGAAGTTTTTGTCTAATTCGGGTTCCATTATTTGGAGCAAAAGCTACTTCGAGTTTTGTATCTTCGCAATCTTGTGGTGGCACAGGGCTTTGATGTCCATAAATACGTATAGCCATCATTACATTTGGCAGTTGCTCAAGGCTGTCAACCATATTAATCAGGAAATTTCGGGCAATATTTATTTTGGTATCAGTTTCCCATTCGCCAAGCATACTTTGAGAAGCATCGAAAACAAAAAGAATTCGGGTTGTGGGCTTTTTTTCTTCGGGTTTTTGGGAATATGTGTTTAAAGTTATTAGTAAACCGCAAAGAACGCAGAGGAATCGCAAAGAACTCAAGGTTAATTCTTTGAGAACTTTGTGGTTTAGCTTTGTGGTAAATTGTTTTTTCATTTATAATAAATTACTTAAATTCATTTTCAGTTCATATTCTAAGGCGGTTATAAAACTGTGTTCTTGTTTGTGTTTTTATTAATCAAAATATTCTTCAAACACATTTATTAAATTAGTTTCATTTTTAACATAAGTACGTTTAAATGAAACAAAATTACTTGATTTAGATTTTGTATTCTTTTTTAACAATTTTCCTATTTCATCAGCATATTTTTTTTCTGCAATAGATGCTTGATTGTAAATTTCAATTTTTGAATCTATGTCAACAATTTCTTTCTTAATTTCTTCTCTAATATATTTATAACTATTACTTGTTGAATTGATTCCATTATAAATTTTATTCAAAAGTTCGATGGTTTTAATAACCTTATTTTCTTGATTATTTGATGTTATTTTAACACAATCGTTTATCGAATCAAATTCAAGGTTAATAAGATTTTCAACTTCATCACAGCAACAATTCAGTATTTCTGTTTCAACACACTTATTGTATGAATTGAGTTTGATTTTGTTGCATTTACTACAAATAAAAAATAAATTATTCCATTCATGTGTTTTATCTTCATAAACTGATTGTGGAAAAAAGTGGTCAATTTCAAATTGACGTGGTGTATATTCTTCACAAACATAACATAAATGATAAAAATCGTCTCTGATTTTAGCCTGAATATCCGAATCATTGTAATGAAACGAGTCTTTAGGTTTATCACTTTTTTTTATTTTTATCATTTTATTTACTGATTTGCTTCTTGATGTTTTTGAATTTCAAATAATTATCAGGAGACAATACTTGTGATATTTCACTAAGTTCAAAATCTAATTTAACTAATTGCTCTTGTTGCTTGTCAGTCAGTTTTTTCTTTTTTGAAATTGACATTAGATTTTCAAATTCTTTAATTTTAGTATTTACAATTTCAGATTGTTCGCTTGGAATTTCAAAATGATGTTTTACTAAACTTGATGCTGAAAAATTATGTGCATTTTCTAATCTTTGATTTGTATGTAAATCGTAAATCACAGTATTATCCATAGAGTTTACAATAAACGGCGAATGTGTAGCAACAATAAACTGTATTTTTGGAAATAACTGAATAAGTGCCGGCATTACTTTTTTCTGCATTTCGATATGAAGA
>MENC01000271.1:3635-5181 GCA_001768155.1 Bacteroidetes bacterium GWA2_30_7 | reverse complement strand
TATGTTTTAACGTCAGATGTCGCACTATGACTGAATAATTCAAAGGAAAAATTTAACAAATTTTGAGAAAAAGACAATAACGTCTTTTTAATGTCAAAAACTTCTATGTTATTGATTATATGATTGTATAATATTTGATAGAATGATTAAATATTTGCATTTATCAAGCAGAATATATGAGTTTTATTAACTTTTGTTCGTCATTCGCAATGCTTCTGGTGCAAAACGCTGAATTTCAGATGTTAAATTTTTTTGAAAAATATTTTAGTGTATAATATGAAAAAAATATAAAAACGGATTTTTTTTAATTAAACGTCGTTGGATTTATAAATTTTTGTAAAATTATATAATATTTTTTTGTAAAACTCAAAATCCATAATCTTCTATTTTTTAAAACATTATAATATATTTATTTTTTTATAGTAAGATAAATGGTTTATAGAAAGCAAAACATTTTGGAAATTTTGCATTTTCAGTTAAGAAATGTAAGGAATGAAGTTTATTTTTTAAAGGTTGATTGACTTTTAATCAATTATTTCCTTTGTTTTTTATTCAACACTTCTTTCATCTAAATTTTCTAAAATATCATCTACATGCTTTTTGTATTCAGAATTGCTATTTTGCAAAAACCTTAATTGCTTAATTGCCTGCTGGTTTTGATTAGTTTTTAGATAACAAAGTGCTGAATACCAAATTGCATCTTCCTCAATTAATCCTGGTTTGGAATTTAATACTGTTTTGAAATGTTTTACTGCTTCGTAATAATTTTTTAATTCCATATACGATAATCCGGTAAAATATTCTTTAGAAGTAAAGTATTGAGATGTGTCTGAAATTAGATTAAACATTTCAATTGCTTGTTTGAATTGATTTTTATCATAAATTCTTAAAGCATTTGTGTAAATTTCATCAGTAGATTTTTCTGCACTTTGAGTTATGATTTCGGAACGATATTGCTTATAATATTTTTCAAACAATTCGTCGTTCGTTAATTTATGATTGAATACAAAAACAAATGAAATTACCGTAATAACAATAACTGATAATATGGTATAAATCAATACCGGCTTCTTTTTTCTTAAATATTTTTTTTCAGTTTGATAATTCTTGCGAATTGCATTTAATTTCAACCTTAAATCAAATACATCTTTATCAGACAACACTTTTCTGATTTCTCTATGAAGAAATAAATCTTCTTTAAGTTCCTTATCATTTTGAATTTCTAATTCAAATTTAACTAAATCGTTATCTTGAAGTTCTCCATCAAGGTATTTTTCGATTACTATTGTTCTTTCATGCTTATTCATAGCTCAAATTTTAAAGGTTTATATGATTTTTTAATTAGTTCTCTTAAATATTCCAAACACTTATATTTTTTATTTTTGGCAATTTGCTCATTCTCATACTCCATCAAATAAGCAATCTCATTCATTGATTTTTTTTCTTTATAAAATTGTTCCAATACTTTTTGACAATCTTCGCCAAGTTCTTTGAAACGGACAACAGTAAGTCTCTGAAATCGTTGATATTGAAATTCTTTATATAA
>MENC01000271.1:2892-3597 GCA_001768155.1 Bacteroidetes bacterium GWA2_30_7 | reverse complement strand
TTCGTTGTTTTTGATATGGTTGTAAACGTTTACAATTGAATCCTGAATAATATCTTCAGCTTCTGATTCTGAACCGGAATTTCTCAAAACAAAATCTATTACCTTTTCCCTGTATATTGAATATAAATACGAAATAACAGAATCATCTCCTGTCTTAAGTCCACTTATTATTTGTTCGTCTGTGTACATTTCTCTATTTATACTGAGAGCATTTTATAAAGGTAACAAGTAAATTTTGATGTTTTTTAATAATCTAAACAAATTATTAATTGCCTTACTTTGTGCGACTTAACATTCTGTGTTTAAAATAATTCATTATACTTCTATTAAATTTCACATTTCAAACATCAAATTACATATCCCCCTCTATTAATATTGAGTGCGTTTTTTAAAAAGGTAACCACTACTTTAATAATTATTTTTCAACAATTTTTATATAGTACAGATAATGAGGCGAATTATTTTTGCCTGGTTTTTATTTTTTTGTTTAATCAATTGAGAATTGAAAATTTCAGACAAAAGTTTATAGGCTAATATTATGTTGATTGATTTATTGTTATTTGAGAATTTATCGCTTTGATTAAGAGTTACTAAAGTTCCTTCGTTTAAATTAAAAAATCCATGGCCTCATATAATCCTGAAAGTTCTCTTTCTATATTATCATTATTTAAATCGTAACATACCTGAATTAATTCAATTGGTTTT
>MENC01000271.1:0-2869 GCA_001768155.1 Bacteroidetes bacterium GWA2_30_7 | reverse complement strand
GGCATTTTTATAATTAATTACTTTCCGGAGTAGGCTCATGAATTACTCGACTTTCATTTTCTTAAAATTGCTTGTATAATATTCCTGTATTTGATTATCATTGTCGGTATATATAAAATAAGCCTCCAAATCGGGTCTTGATTCAACAAATGTTTTACTTTGTTCATATCCCATTACCATAAAAGTAGTTGCGTAAGCATCTGCATAAATACATTCTTTGCAAAGAACTGTAACACTTAGTAAATCGTTTTTTACAGGATAGCCTGTTTTTGGATTTATTGTATGTGCATATTTAACTCCATTTTCGACAAAAAATTTTCGATAATTTCCAGAAGTTGCCAACGATAAGTTATTAATTGCAATTATTGTTTGAAGTTCACGATTCTCTGCATCGCTATTTTCAATAGGTTTATCAATTCCAACTCTCCAGCAATTGCCATTTTCATTTACGCCAACTGCCTTTAATTCGCCACCAATTTCGACTAAATAATTTTTAACATTTTTACATTCAAGATATTTTGCAACAATATCAACGCTATATCCTTGTGCTATTGCATTTCCATCGAGCATAATATTTGGATTTTGTTTAATTATTTTATTTCCTGATAGTCGAATTTTGTTATATCCAACATATTGTAAAAGGCTATCAATTAATAAACTATCTACATGTTTACCTGTTTTAAATCCAAAACCCCA
Source organism: Bacteroidetes bacterium GWA2_30_7 (assembly GCA_001768155.1). Taxonomy (GTDB): domain Bacteria; phylum Bacteroidota; class Bacteroidia; order Bacteroidales; family GWF2-33-38; genus GWA2-31-9. Next base: position 2,173 of record MENC01000271.1, on the reverse strand, counting down.
GGCATTTACTATTGGGGCAATTGTTATATCAAATAATTTATCAGATTGCTTATAAACCTCTTCGGAAACTTTAAGCAAGTATTTAAAATTATCGCCAATCTCAACCGTTGAATCATTATAGTTAATTCTTGAAATAATTGATGCAGAATCGTAAGTTGAGAATACTTTGCTGAATTGAGCAATTACAGAATCAATTTCTTTGGCAGTAATATTAATATCAGATTCCTCAAAAGTGATATGGTAAGTTGTGCCTTGAGTTTCGCCTTCAAAGTAATTGTATGACTTATTTTTACAAGATATTAACGTGGTAAGTAATACAATAAAAAGTATTATTTTTTTCATAAATAATGTTTAAAAAAAAGTTGGGCACTTAGATATTGATATGTGCCCAACTTTTTAAATTTATAAAATAGTTTTAATTACCCTCCAAAATCGTCAAAAGCAATCATTTCGTTTGGAACACCCATATCATAAAGCATTTTATTAACTGCATCGTTCATCATAGGAGGTCCACATAAATAGTATTCAATATCTTCTGGTTCATCGTGTTTTAATAGATATTGGTCGAGTATAACCTGATGAATAAAGCCTTTTAAACCAGTCCAGTTATCTTCAGATTTTGGTTCTGAAAGTGCTATATGGAATGTAAAATTAGGGAAGTTTTTTTCAATTTCTCTGAAATGTTCTTCGTAGAAAATTTCTCGTTTCGAACGTGCACCATACCAGAATGTAGCTTTTCGTCCGGTTTTTAATGTTTTAAACAAATGGAAAATATGCGAACGCATTGGAGCCATACCTGCACCACCACCAATAAACATCATTTCTCGCTGAGTATCTTTAATATGGAACTCGCCATAAGGTCCTGAAATATTTACCTTATCACCCGGCTTACGAGAAAAAATAAATGATGAACAAATTCCGGGATTTACTTGTGCAAAACCACCAAGTTTTTTATCCCAAGGTGGAGTAGCTATACGAATATTAAGTTTAATTACATTATTTTCGGCAGGATAACTAGCCATAGAATATGCTCTGTATGTTTCTTCAGGGTTTTTCATCTTCAAATCCCACATTTTAAATTTGTCCCACTCATCACGATATTCGGGTTCAACAACCATGTCTTTAAAATCAACGTCAATTTTTGGAACATCAATTTGAATGTAACCGCCTGATTTGAAGTTTAATATTTCGCCTTCTGGAAGTTTAACCACAAATTCTTTGATAAAAGTTGCAACATTATTATTCGAAAGAACTTCACATTCCCATTTTTTAATGCCCATAACTTCTTCAGGAATTTGAATTTCCATATTTTCACGAACTTTAACTTGACAGCCTAATCGCCAATTTGCAGCTTGTTGTTTTCGAGTAAAGAATCCTGTTTCGGTAGGAAGAATTACTCCACCACCAGAAATTACCTGACATTTACACATTCCGCAAGTACCGCCGCCGCCACATGCTGAAGGAAGAAATAATTTATTTACAGACAAAGTTGCTAAAAGAGTAGAACCTCTGTCAACCTCTAAATCTTTTTCATTATTAATATTTATTTTTACTTTTCCGGCAGGTGAAAGTTTTGCTTTAGCAACCAGCAGTATGGTAACTAAAATCAATATGGTTCCTAAAAAAATTCCCGAACCAATTAAAAGAAATCCTATAAAACTCATATTTAAGATGTTTGACGTTTAATATTATAATTTTTTTAAAATAACGAACATTTGAATAACGAATTAAGAAGTTGGTTTTGGTTTTGATGCAGTTTCAATACTTTTAACAAAAATTGAAATCAGCTCATTACACTCAGTTATTAATTCAATTATTTGATTTTCTTCCTTATATATTTTTGCTCTATGCATTATTCTCAAACAGTTGTATGATTCTCTCAACTCTTTCAGACATACTTTCATTTTATGAAGAAAATCATTTTTTGATTCTGCACTTTTAGCCTCACCATAATTTAACGATGGCGATGTTCCTGACCTCAGAAGTTGACCCCCTAAATGATTAGCTGATTTTGTATTAGGTAAACTTTCAATAAAAAGTATTATCTTAACAGCAAAATCTATTAGACGTTCTTCTATATCATATTTTTTTTCAGTCATCTACTTCGCTATTCGTTACTCTAATGTTCTATTATTCTAATGTTTAATCATTTAAAAACTGGATGTTGAATAAA
>MENC01000270.1:32763-33364 GCA_001768155.1 Bacteroidetes bacterium GWA2_30_7 | reverse complement strand
GTTGTTGGGCAGAGCTCTATTACAAATACTTTAAAAAATGCAATCAAAAATAATCATATTGCACATGCATATTTATTTTGTGGACCTCGTGGAGTTGGCAAAACAACTTGTGCCAGAATTTTTGCAAAAACATTAAATTGCAGTAATCTAAATGCCGATTTAGAACCTTGCAACGAATGTGAATCTTGTCTTTCGTTAACCGAATCTCGCTCATATATTATACATGAGTTAGATGCAGCTTCAAACAATTCTGTTGACGATATTCGTACATTAATTGAATTAGTTAGAATCCCGCCTCAAATTGGAAAATACAGTGTATATATAATTGATGAGGTTCACATGTTATCTTCAAGTGCGTTTAATGCATTTTTAAAAACATTGGAAGAACCGCCTACACACGCCATTTTTATATTAGCAACTACCGAAAAACACAAAATTATTCCAACAATTTTATCACGTTGTCAGATTTTCGATTTTAACAGAATCACAGTTGAAGATATTTCAAGTCACTTGAATTTTGTTGCAAAAAGCGAAAATGTAACAGCAGAACAGGAAGGACTTCATGTAATTGCTCAAAAGGCAGATGGTGCTTTGCGAGATG
>MENC01000270.1:19298-32736 GCA_001768155.1 Bacteroidetes bacterium GWA2_30_7 | reverse complement strand
TCTTAATTTTTGATGAAATTTTAACAGAAGGCTTCGATGCTCAAAATTTTATTGCAGGATTAAGTGAATATTTCAGAGATTTAATTGTTTGCAAAAGTCCGGCTACAATTCAATTATTGGAAGTTGCACCTTCGTTAAAAGAAGTTTATAAAGTTCAATCTTCGCAATGCGATTTGAATTTTCTTTATCAAGCATTAAATATTTTAAATTATTGCGACTTAAATTATAAAATTTCAAATAATAAAAGATTATTAGTTGAACTAACGTTAATTAAATTGTGCAAAATTTTAGAAGAAAAAAAAAACAATGACTTAAATCAAAATCAGGATAATAAATCTGCAATAAATCGACCTTTAAATAGCTCAACAACTGAAATTAAAGAAAATGAGAAGGTTGGTAAAGAAGTTCACGATACATCAAAAACGGTAATTCAATCTGATAAAAATATAGTTACTGAAAATATAAAAAATGTTGTTAAACAATCTGATGTTTCTTTTTCGATAAAAGACCATTTGTCAAAACCTGAAAAACCAAAAACAGAAAGCATTGTTGAAGAAGCTAAAGTTGAATTATTAAAAAATAATAAAGACTTTAACGAAAGCCAATTAATTAACGCTTGGAATTCTTTAGCAGAAAATTATAAGGTGAAAGAATCCAGAGTATTTAATATATTAACATCAAATCTGCCAAATATAAATGCTGATAAACGAGTCATTCTCAATCTTACTAATACTTTGCAAGAAGAAATAGTTTTAAAAATTAAAACTGAAATAGTAGTTTTTTTACGAAAAGAATTAAAAAACGATTTAATTGATTTTGAAACAATAGTAAATCAGGATGCTGAAAACTCAAAAAAAATAATTTATACAGATACCGAAAAATTTAATTTCCTAAAAGAGATAAATCCCGAACTGAATGATTTGAAAGAGCAGTTTAAGCTGGACTTTAAGTAGAATTAATTTTCAGATTCGTCTAAAAAATTTTCTTGATTTTCTAACTCATTAATTAGAAATTCCTCAGAATCTTTAATTAATTCATCAACAATTTTTTTATTATCAGGAGTTTTGTCAAACCAGTACATTTCAATATTTTTATCTGTAATATCGTCAAGATTAAATTTAACTAAAAACTTAGGACTTTCGGTATGAAGTACAAATATATTATCTGGTAATTCTTGTGAGTTGTCTGCAATTAAAAATTTCGGTAACATAATGCTTAATTTTAAACAAACCTACGGCAAAAAAATCTTAAATCAAAAAAATCTTTTAACTCAGCCAGAGTTTGAAACTCTGGCTGAGTTAATATGAACTAGCTTTGATGCTCAGGTCTTAATAAGTCGTCGATAGTTTTTACAGGGTTAAATGTAATTAGAGGTACTTCAACAAAAATTGTATTCCAATCAGAAGTAGCACCATTCCAAAGACCAGGCAATTCCAACGCTTTTAAGTCTTTGCCGTCTTTCGATTTTTTTGAAATAAAGCCTGTGTTTTTATCAATATAATTTAATAAGTTGAATTTTTTTCCTTTATAGTTTTTAACTCCACAAACTAAATCAACTGGATTAAAATGAGTTGATTTCTGGAAAATATTAAATTGTTCGGCATTATTCATATCAATTTGCGAACTCTCAACAATTTGAAGCGATATTGATTTGTCGTTATTTATCGACCAAAATGGACCACCTCCAGGTTCACCTTCGTTTTTAACCATTCCACAAACTTTAATTGGACGATTTAATTTTGAGTACAAATATTCTACTTTTTGTTTTTTATTAAAGTTAGAAAATTCTGGAATTAAAATGTGGTTTAATTGTTTATTTAAGAATAATTCTATTTCTTTAATTTTATAGTCAGAAAGGTCGTTATTGGTCTCAATTTCATTAATATAATCAAATATTTGATTTTGTTCTTTTATTAATAAGCCGGCTAATGCTTTTTTATAATCTGAAGTTATTTGTTTTAATCTATCGGGTACAACATTATCAATATTCTTTATAAAAATTATATCAGAATTTAAATCATTGAGATTTTCGATTAAAGCTCCGTGACCTCCTGGACGGAATAATAGGCTTCCATCTGAATTTCTGAAAGGAATATTATTTATGTCAACCGCAATTGTATCAGTTGAGTTTTTTTGTTCGCTGTAAGTAATTTCAAAAGTTACATTAAATAATTTTTCATAATTAGATTTGACATTATTTACAAGATTGATAAATAGCTGTTTATGCTCATTTGAAACTGTAAAATGTATTTTCACAACCTTATTATTGTTTCGGGCATAAAATGCTCCTTCAACCAAATGCTCTTCAAGGGAAGTTCTGGACTTTTCGGGATATTTATGAAATTGCAAAAGAGCTTTTGGTAAATTGCTATAATTCAAGCCATTTTGTTTAAGAATAGCCTCTATTACACCAACATAATCCATCATTAATATCATCTTGTCTATATCTTTTCCTTGTTTATGCAGAACTTCTTTTAAGTCGTTGTAGAAAGCAAAATTTTTAATTTTTTGAGCAAATTGCATTATAGTTCTTAGTCCATTGGTGCTCATAAAATCGTCATAACCTTTACGTTCGCCTTCGTAAATTTCAATAAAAGAATATAAAGATTTAAACATTCTGCTTGCAGCTCCAGAAGCGGGTACAAATTTTAATCTTTCAAGATTATTTGAAGAGTTTTCGAAAATATCAATTAATTCTTTTAAATTGACTTCCGATAATTGCAAAATTCCATCATTTATTGTTGCAGGTTTTACTAAATCCATAAATGGAAAACCATTCGAAAAGAATTGAATTTGTTCTTCAACTTGCTTTATGTCAATATTTTTAGACGAAAGTAACGTTTTATCGGTTTGTGTGAACATATTAATTAATGTTTGAAAATTTGAACGATAAAATTAAAAATAATTAGCGATATTAATTTTATATTTCTATGGTTTTATGAAAGAAAATATTTTATCGAATAATATTTGTTTACTAATTGGCTTACTGATATAATCATCGCAACCGGCTTCAATAAATACTTCTTTTTCACCACTCAGTGCATAAGCTGTACATGCAATTATTGGAATTTTTTTATCAGATGATTTAATAATTTTTGTAACTTCAATACCATTCATAACCGGCATTTTGATGTCCATCAGAATAAGATTTATGTCTTCTTTCAGTTTTAAAATTTTGATTAATTCTTCGCCATTTTTAGCTCTGATAACAGTGGCTTTAGTATCTGTAAGCATCTCGCTAACAAGTACAAAGTTTGAATCTTCATCTTCGGCAACTAAAATAGTTAAATTACTAAAATCGTAGTTATTTATTTGATATTTTTTTGGATTTCTTATTATAAAATTTGACGCTATATAAGGTATTGTAAAATAAAATGTTGAGCCTTGTAAATGGGTTGACTCTAGCCAAATTTGTCCACCAAGTAATTCTACAAATGCTTTTGTAATAGATAGCCCAAGTCCATTACCACCAAACTTTCTGGTATAGTTTTCCTCAACTTGCCTGAATCTGTCGAAAATTGCTAGAAAGTGTTTTTCTTCAATTCCAATTCCTGTATCTTTTACAAAAAATTCAAGAAAATCGTTTTTTTTATTATACCCAAATTCAATTTTTCCCTTTTCGGTAAACTTTATTGCATTTCCTAAAAGGTTAGTAAGTATCTGATTTAGTTTAGATTCATCTGTACATACATCTTTAATGTTTGAATCATTATTTTCAACATAAAATAATTCAATATTTTTATTATTTGCCAAATTTTTAAAAAATTCGTAATCATTTAACATAAAAGAATTTAAATTAACCGAACTGTTGTTAATGCTTACCAGATTAGATTCTATTTTAGAAATGTCAATTATATCATTTATAATATTCAATAATTGTTTGCATGAGCTAATAATTACTTCTGTATATAATTGTCTTTTTTCTTCTTTTAAATCGGGACTTTTTAATAAATCTATAAATCCCATTATTCCATTCATTGGAGTACGAATTTCGTGGCTCATATTTGCAAGAAATGTTGATTTTAGTTTATCAGCATCTTCGGCTTTTTCCTTAGCTTGAACCAATTGAGTATTAATATTATTGATAAGTTCATTGCTTTGTCGTAGTTCTTCATTTACTGAAATATATTCATCATTTTTTTGCTTTAAATTTTTTTCATTATCCGAAATTTTCATCATTGCCAATTTCTTTTGCATCATTTCATTTAATAATTTGCGATATGATATGAACATGAAAATTATTAATATAATGAAAATTATAGCATAAATTGATATATTAAAGATAATGTTAGAATTTGCTATTGAATAATAGTCATTCATAGAAACAGTTGTGCTTATTCCTCCTCTGATATCACCTAATTTATAGCCTTGATTTTCATGGCACTTTAAGCATTGATTTTCAACAATCATTGGTTTCATAAATTTCAAATAATCAGAACCATTAACAGTAATTATGCTTATTTTCTGTGTATCTCCTTTTGCAAAACCTTTTAAAGCTTCGGTTTCCCATTCATCAGCTTTGTTGGCAGGATTTATTGGATTTAAGCTTGTTATATGACCTTTTACTTGCTTATTATCAAATAATGAATATACCTGACGAGTTACATAAGCAGGATTCATTAACGTTAATTCTTCGCCATTTGTAGTAGTAATGTTCTTATTTTCAACATTTAAATATGGATTAGGTTGTAGCTCATCGGTAATTGGTACATATACGCCACCTTGCATTGCAATCCACTTTCGGTAAAGTAAATCTTTCTCATAACTTGCCTGAGCTTCTTTTGTGGCTATTTCTTTAACATTACTTTTTTCGTTATATATAATGAAAATTAAAGATATTGAGAATATTATTAAAATAGTACTAATAATAGATGCAAAAAAAAACTTTAGTCGTAGAACTTCGTCTTTAGCCATATTAAAGATTTTTTCTAAAGTAAAAAAAATACAATATTAATTAATAATAAAAATTTAAAAAAACATATTAGTGGAAAAACAAATATGCAACAGAAATTGCAGCTATAACACCAGCTAAATCAGCTATTAAGCCACAAGCAACAGCATGTCTAACTTTTTTAATTCCAACAGAGCCAAAATAAACAGCTATTATGTAAAAAGTTGTATCAGAAGCTCCTTGAAATATACAAGATAATCTTCCAATAAATGAATCGGCTCCGAAATTTGTCATTGCATCAACCATCATTCCTCTGGCACCGCTTCCGCTCAACGGTTTCATAAATGCAGTTGGTAATGCGGCTACAAAATCGGTATTTATATTAATTGTACTAAAAAGAAATGCAATTCCCTGAATTATATATTCCATTGCTCCTGAAGTTCTGAAAACACCAATAGCAACTAAAATAGCTATCAAATATGGTATTATTTTTATTGAAATACTAAACCCTTCTTTTGCTCCATCAATAAATGAATCGTAAACATTAATTTTTTTAATAAATGCTAGTAGAATAAATGAAATAATAATTACAAAAAGTATAATATTTCCGGTAACTGATGATATTATATTTACTTGCTCCTGAGAAATTGTAGAAAAGTAGTAAATTACTCCAGAAATTAATATTGTAAATCCACCTAGATAAGTAAGAATAATTTTGTTAAATATATTTATTTTCTGATAAATAGATACAGATAATATTCCAGCTAATGTTGAAAAAAAAGTTGCAATTAAAATAGGAAGAAAAACATCAGATGGGTCTTTAGCACCAAGTTGTGTACGATAAACCATTATGCTTATAGGAATTATTGTAAGTCCTGAAGTATTTAATACTAAAAACATAATTTGAGAATTAGAAGCTTTGTCTTTGTCGGTATTTAATTCTTGTAACTGAGTCATAGCTTTCAGTCCAAGCGGAGTAGCTGCATTATCTAAACCAAGCATATTTGCCGATAAATTCATTAATATTGACCCAGATGCTGGATGATTTTTAGGAATCTCAGGAAATAGTTTTGAAAATAATGGTGCTACTAATCTTGATAAATAATTAACGGCTCCACCGTTTTCGCCAATTTTCATCAATCCTAACCATAATGTCATAACTCCTGTTAAACCCAACGAAAGTTCAAAACCAGTTTTAGACATTTCGAATGTACTGTTTATTAACGCAGGAAAAATGGTTGTATCTCCAAGAAAAATTAATTTGCAAATTGCTACAACAAAAGCAATTATAAAGAAAAATACCCAAATGTAATTTAATACCATAATTTATTCGGTATCAGATTTTACCGTTCTGGTTTTTAGCGAATCGTTACTAATAATTCTAATAGAATCATGTTCATCCAATATTTTCAACATTGAATCTTGTTCTTGTAAAATTTTAGGTGTTGGTTTAGGTTGCTGTTCATTACAGCTAATTAAACCAATACCAACAAAAATAATAAATATTAAAGTTTGTATTTTCATTAATTATTGAATTTGATATTTTAAATCTGTAAATTTTCCATCTGTAATATTTTTTGTAATTTCAAGGTTTGTAACTACGAAATTAAAAGTGCCTGAAATTAATTTATTTTCAGTATCAATGCTAGAGATTTTAACTTGACCCGATTTACTTGCATAAGTGCTATCGTTGTTGTTAATTGATGGCTTATATATTGAACCACATTGAGCAGCAGCAGAATCCATAGAAGCCAACAGATTATATGTTCCTATTGTTGTTCCTTTTACAGTAATTTCAATTAATTTTCCATCTACTGATGTTCCTGTAATTAAAAATATTCCACTTTTTTGAATTGTAACTCGTGTAACAGAATTCCACGATGTCCCATCAATTTTTGCAATCATCGAAGCATTAGTAATTATGCTTTGAGGGTTAGTATTATCATCTTTTTTACACGACAATACTACAAAGCATAAAGCTAAATGAATAAATAGTAATTTTTTCATAAAAAATGTTTTTGTCAAATATAAAAACATTCAAAAATAAATCAGATTAATTTGATTGTTTTTTATTAACTATTCTGTGTTTGCAGTTTTCTCGTTTGAGAAATGAAGATTTAGGTTTTCAGTAATTTAGAATATTATTAGAAATTGTATCTACTTTGTAGATTTAAAATATTAAAAAACAAATATTTCGACTACGCTCAATAGCCATAAATGCCACAGATTTACCCTGTTAGATAGCTTTTATAAAAGTCCGAACAAAAAATATAGTTATTATCTAACAAGAATATAGTCGGTTAGTAGTGATATACTAATAAGCTTTTGCAAACAATACCCTTTGCTTAGATGGCTTTCCAGAATATACACAAACGCCAGATTCAGAATTACTTTCGAAAGGAATACATCTAATTGTTGCCTTTGTTTCTTCTTTAATTTTAGCTTCTGTTTCGGCAGTTCCATCCCAATGTGCAGAAACAAATCCTCCAGTTTCTGAGTTTATGATATTTTTAAATTCGTCGTAATTATTTACAATATGAATATTCTCGTTTCGATATTTAAGAGCTTTTTTATAGATATTTTCCTGAATATCATCTAATAAAGCAACTATACTTTCAATAACATTATCTTCGGTATAGATTTTTTTCTCCAATGTATCTCTTCTGGCAACTTCGTAAGTAGAATTGTCAACATCTCTTGGTCCAATTGCAACACGAACAGGAACACCTTTCAATTCGTATTCGGCAAATTTCCAACCTGGTTTATGTGTATCTCTGTTATCGTATTTTACGCTGATACCTTTTTCGAGTAATTTATTTTTAATTATAATTGCCTTATTATTAACCTTTTCAAATTCTTCGTCAGATTTATAAATAGGGACAATAACGACTTGTATCGGAGCTAATTTTGGTGGTAAAACCAAGCCATTATCATCTGAATGAGCCATTACCAATGCTCCCATTAAACGAGTAGAAACTCCCCACGAAGTTGCCCAAACAAAATCTTGTTTGCCATCTTTTGCAGTAAATTTTACATCAAATGCTTTTGCAAAATTTTGACCTAAAAAGTGCGAAGTCCCGCATTGCAAAGCTTTTCCATCTTGCATTAAACCTTCAATACAATAAGTATCAATTGCTCCGGCAAATCGCTCACTTTCGGTTTTAACTCCTTTTATAACAGGAATAGCCAACCATTTTTCGGCAAATTCGGCATAAACATCAAGCATTTTTCGGGTTTCTACAATTGCTTCCTCTTTTGTAGCATGTGCTGTATGTCCTTCTTGCCATAAAAATTCGGCAGTTCTTAAAAACAAACGTGTACGCATTTCCCATCTAACCACATTTGCCCATTGATTAATTAAAAGAGGTAAATCTCTATAAGAATGAATCCAGTTTCTATAAGTATTCCAAATAATAGTTTCTGAAGTTGGGCGAACAATTAATTCTTCTTCAAGTTTAGCATTTTCATCAACTACGATTTTTCCTTCAGCGTTTTGCTTTAATCTGTAATGAGTTACAACTGCACATTCTTTTGCAAATCCTTCAACATGTGATGCTTCTTTACTAAAAAAAGATTTTGGTATAAATAAAGGAAAATAAGCATTAACATGCCCGGTATCTTTAAACATTTTATCTAAAGCTGCCTGCATTTTCTCCCAAATAGAATATCCATAAGGTTTAATTACCATACAACCTCTAACATCTGAATTTTCAGCCAAATCGGCTTTCATAACCAATTCGTTATACCATTGCGAATAATTTTCTTTTCTGCTTATTAAATCTTTTGCCATATATTTTGGTATAGTATTTGTTTTTTAAAAAATTGCATTTTAATATGCAAAAAAACATAAAAAATTTAATATTTTTATAAAAAATAATAAACGGAGGAAAAAACAATGAAAACACAACTTAACATTCTGGCATTAGTAGTTTTACTTGCATGTGGCTGTTCTTCAACCCACTATGTTAGTTCAGGCTACGACGATATTTACTATTCACCAAAAGATAAACCTGCCCCTGTTACAAATACAGAAACAGCTGTAAATAACAATCAACCTGATAATTATTCAAATAATTCATCAGCAAATGATAATTATAGTACAAATGACAAAAATAGCTCCAATAATTACGATAATAGTAATCAGAATTACAACTCTGAAGAACCAACAAAATCTAATTATTCTACATCAGAACAATATACTGATGAAAATGGAACTACTTATGTAAATAATAATTATTATTACGACCCCGACGATTATTACGATTACGCTTATTCAACAAGAATTCGTCGTTTCCATAATTCTTATATAGGTTATAATTATTACGATTCGTATTATACAAATTCATATTGGTACACATACGACCCTGTATATTGGGGAGTTAGCGTTTATTTAGGCTACAACTGGTGGTATCCATCTTACTCATCTTATTATTATCATCCATATTACTATAATTCATGGTATTACAGCCCATATTATTACAATTCATATTATAATTCTTGTGGAAATTGGGGTTATGGTAATCATTGGGGTGGCTATAATCATGGTTACGGACATGGTTATAACGATGGATATGCAAACGGATATTATGATGGTTACAACGATGGATACTGGAATAACAATTATGATGCTTATTACTATAATAGTCATGATAATACAACTGCTTATTATGGTCATAGAGAAAATACAAGTAGCAATGGTGGTAGCGGAACATATTCATCTTTTGCCTCAAAATACGATAATCAGGTTTTAAGACCAGTTTCAAATACAAACATTCAGTCTTCTGAATTAAATCCAAGTAGTATTTATTCAACTAAACCTCTTCCTGTAAATAATTCTAATACTGTTACTAAGCCAAATAATTTAAGTAGTAAACCTGAAATGGATAACGTTTCTACAAAACCTTCAAATTCTTCAACTGTAAGCAAAAATCCAGCTAACACTACTAAACCGGCTGATATAAATAATACTTTGTCAAAAGACCCAATTTTTAACAAACCCGTTAATAATGAATATACCAGACCTTCTGAAAATAATAACGAACCGGCTTCAAATACTTATTCTACTAAACCGGCTGTTATAAATAATAATGGGAATAAACCTATCGAAAATGATAATAATTACTCTCGTCCAGTTGAGAATAATTCTTCTAAACCATCTAATAGTAATTCTCGTCCAGTTGAGGAAAGTAATACTAAACCAAATAATAACGATTATTACAAACCAAATTATAATAATCAGAATAATGCTAAACCGGTAGAAAACAATAACTATAATAAACCTTCAGGATATAATAAACCCGACAATAATAAACCTATTGAAAATAATTATTCTAAACCAAATAATTACGACAATAATTCTAATACTAAACCTTCAAATAATAATGATGGTGATAAAGGAAATACAATAAATTATTCTCGTCCAAGCTCAAATAAACCAGCATATAATAATAATTCTAATTCTAATAATTATAATTCTAAACCTAGCAATTTTAGCAAACCTTCAAATTCAAATAATTCTGGAAATTCTAATTATTCAAAACCTTCTAATTCTGGAAGCACAAATTATTCAAAACCTTCTAACTCAGGAAGCTCTAATTATTCAAGAGGTTCTTCATCCTCATCTTCATCAGGAAGCAGAGGTTCATCAAGTGGAAGCAGCGGTAGCAGTGGAAGCAAAAGCAGTGGTTCATCAGGTGGACACAGACGTTAATTTTTTTAAATAATAATTCTAAGATTATGAAAAAGATATTTTATATATTCATTGCGAGTCTTTTATTTACAAATTATTTAACGGCTCAAAACGAAGTAGATGCTTTAAGATATTCACAAAACTTCTATGGCGGAACTGCTCGCTCGGTTAGTATGGGAAGTGCGTTTGGTGCATTAGGCGGGGATTTTTCTTGCTTGTCAACTAATCCAGCTGGTATTGCAATTTATCGTAAAGCTGAATTAACTTTTACTCCTTCGATTCACTATGCCATTAATAAATCTGGTTATTTGGGAAATGAATTCTCCGATTATAAATATAATTTTAATTTTAATAATATTGGTTTGGTTGCGGTATTTAATTCAGGAGAAGAAAAGGGTTGGGTAAACTTGAATATAGGATTTGGCTATAATAAACTTAATAATTTCAATAGAAATATCGTATTAAAAGGTGTTAACAATTATAACTCAATGACTGATTATTTTGCTTTAAGAGCAAATGGACAATCTCCACATCAATTATATTTCAGTGATGATTATTTTATCGAAGGTTATGCATGGGATGCATATTTGATAGATTCAGATACTAGTATAAATAATAAGTATCAGTCAGCTTTTAATAAATATGGTGAGACTCAGCGAAAATCTATTAAGAATGATGGCTCTTTAGGAGAATATTTATTCTCAATGGGAGCAAATTATAGTCATAAGTTTTATTTAGGTGGAACAATTGGAATACAAAATGTTAATTTTGAGGAAAATTCAGTCTATAAAGAATTAGATGAAGATTCTATAATTAACTATTTTAATTCGTTTACTTATAATCAAAAAATAAAAACATCAGGGTCTGGTTTTAATTTTAAAATAGGAACAATTTTCAGACCTGTTGATTGGATAAGATTTGGAGTTGCAATTCATACTCCTACTCTTTTGGTTTTAAAAGATGAATATAATTATAAATTAGAGTCAGACTTAGACGATTTTTCTTATAGTCATGATACGATAATAAACAAAAAATATGAACTATCAACTCCACTTAGAGCAATGGGAAGCCTCGCATTTATCATTAAAAAAGTAGCTTTAATTAGTGTTGATTATGAGCTTGTTGATTATTCATCAGCAAGATTAAGAGCCGAAGAAAATGATTATGATTTTTATGACGAAAACAACAACATTCAATTGAATTATACCGCAGCAAGTAATATCAGAGCTGGTGCTGAATACAGATTTGAAAACTTTGCTCTTAGAGGCGGTTATTCAATTTATGGAAATCCATTTAATACATCAAACATTGATATTAATTCTACACGAACTTCTATCTCTGGTGGTTTTGGTATCAGAGAAGAAAATTTCTTTTTCGATTTAGCATTTGTACATTCAACAAGCAAAGAAAAATATTATCTGTACAATTTGGTAAATATCGAACCTGCAAATATTACTTCAAGTACGAATCAGATATTAGCTACATTTGGATTTAAATTTTAGTCCTAATTAATAGTTACATTTTAATGGCTTTAGCCCTTTTAAAAAAGCAAAATAAAAAACTAAAGAACCTTTATGTTTTTGTTGATTCTTTGTTATCAATAGTTCGTATATATTTGTAATAATTTGAAAATAAGCTGTTTCAATTGCCACGATCTTTAGTTGTTGCGATGCACTGAGCTTAGTTGAAGTGAACCTGTCGAAACACTGGTCATGGGCTTAATTAATATATACAAACTTAGGGCTTTAGCCCTTTTATAATAATGCAAGATAAAAAAATATCGAACTATTGTGTTATTCAATTTCTACTCTAAATTTCAAACATCTTTTTAAGATACACTTAAATTAAAATTACCAACATTTAGGTATTGCCGACCTTTTTATATCTCCTCATTTTTGCATCGTTGATTTAATCTAAATAAACGCAAAATGAAAAGTGAAGTAAGTTGTAAGCAAAATATCCTTTACCAAAATCAAAACGGTTATGTAATAAAATGTAAAGAGTGCAATCATTTCAAAGTTGCTTTCGGAACATTTTGTATTACTCAAACTGTTCCTGAGTTTTTTGAATTTATGGTAAAAATTTACAAAATAAGGGAATCATATAAAAACCAAAATATTTGCCCCGAATATAAATGTATTGAAGTTCCTACTCCACTAAGGAACATGTCGTGGATTTTCAATATGAATGATATAAATAATCTTGTTGAACTTTTAGAACAGGCATGTAAGAAAATCGAAATTGAAAAAAACTTTTGTAATAATTGAATCAGAAATAATAATCACAATTAAATTAAATACGTTATGAAAATTAAAAAATATCTTATTAAGAATGTAGTCGGAATATCTACATTCATGTTATTTACAGCATTTTGTTATGCACAGGAAGGTTATGTAACAACCTACGGACACGAAGTTGAAAAAGGTGAAACAGAGTTTATGTTTATGCTCGATCATACATCTCCTTCTGAAGTTGACAGAGAAGAAGGACAACGCAATTTTTTATCTCAAATGCCAAAAATTGGTTTTAATCCCACAAGTCAATTAGAAGTTGAATTAATGGTAGAAACATTTCAGGAATTTGGAACTGGAATTTCAAAATTTACAGGATTCAGATTTGAAACTCGTTACAGATTATTTAAAAAAGAAGTCCCGTTAAATCCTACAATTTATTTTGAATTTGAAGATTTAGACCCCGAAACACGTTTTAAAATGGAAACAAGTGGCTGGATTATTTCACCTTACGAAGCAGAAGCAGAACTACCTGAACGTGAAAAAATTCTTGAATCCCGATTTATTCTTTCTCAAAATTTTGGCAATTGGAACGTTGCATTAAACTGGATTAATGAAACTAATACA
>MENC01000270.1:14979-19195 GCA_001768155.1 Bacteroidetes bacterium GWA2_30_7 | reverse complement strand
TAATTCCTTGGCGACAAGAACATTATTTTCAACCGGGTATAATGCTACACCTGCCAAATGGACTTATGGTTAGTACAGCTTTTGCAATTGGACTTACCGATTCGAGCGACGACCTTGTACGTGTAATGTTTATGAAAATGTTTTAGTAAAAAAGGTATAAGGTTATAAAGGTATAAATTTGGAGAAACTTTGGGATTTGGGGCTTTGAACTTGGAATTTGGAACTTTAAATTTACTAAATATTTATGAAATCATTTGTCGTGTTTTGTGTATTAATTATTAGTATAAAATATTCTTCTGCACAGAATGATACCGTTAAACTACAACCTTTTAGCTATTATGTATCTTATGTTGGCGATGCAGTAAATAATCTTTCAGGAGGCATTAAAAAAGGCTCCAATTATCTTGGAATGTTTAATTTAAAAATTTCGTTTGAAACCGAAAAAGCAAAACTTTGGAAAGGCGGTCAATTATTTATTAATGGAGCAAATACACATGGCGGAACACCGTCAGCCGACTTAATTGGCGATTTTCAGGGAATTTCAAATATTGAAGCAGGAAATTTGACATATTTTCATGAATTATGGTATAAGCAAACTATAGAAGATATCTCATTAACAATTGGTGTACAAGACCTTAATACTGATTTTATTTCAAGCGAAAATGCCGGATTGTTTACAAATGGTACATTTGGAACTCATTCTACAATTTCGGATAATGTACCGGCACCTGTTTTCCCGCTTACCGCTTTTGGTGCAAATTTTCAATATAAAATATCTGACAATATAACCGGAAAAGTAATTGCTTATGATGGCTTTCCTGATGATTTTGAAAATAACCCTAACAATCTGAAATGGAAATTTAGTAGAAAAGATGGAGTGCTAACTATTTCTGAATTTACATATTCAGATACTTTCAATAATAATTTATCAGGCACATATAAAATTGGAGGATATTCACATAATCATTTCTCAAAAGAACAAGATAGTTTAGAAATTTCAAATAATTATGGATTTTATTTCGTTGCTGACCAAACTATTTACAAAAATTCTACCGGTCGTCAATTATCACTTTTCGCTCAGGCAAGTATTAGCCCAAAACAAATAAATGAAAATTGTCATTATTTGGGATTTGGGTTCAATTATTATGGATTATTTGCAAAAAGAACTGCTGATATTTTTGGTATTGCGGTTGCTTATGCAGGTTTTGCTCAAAAAAATCCAAACAACGAAACAATTCTTGAACTTACTTATAAATTACAAATTGATGAAAATATTTTCGTCCAACCCGATTTTCAGTATGTTATAAACCCTTCAGGAACAACCGAAAAACTAAATAATGCCTTTATTGCAAAATTAAGATTTGGATTAAATTTCTAGTAACAACTCAGCCCCGAATTTATGAATAAAATAGCCACAGATTACTCATTTATTGTTTATTTTTATGGCATTCGTGAAATCGCTTCGCTAAGTTCACAGATTTACCTCAAGGTTTAACTAATAAATAGTTCCAATAAAATTAAAAATTTAGTCGGTTAGTAGTGTATTTATAAGTTAAAAAGCTGAAAAGTTATTTTGCAGTATAATTTTATATTTAAAAAAGATAGTAATAAATGTATAAGTTATTATGCTTTTTTGCACATTCTAATTGCTCCATTCCTTATTCTCAAAATTAATTTAATTATTAAAATAGTGATACATTTTGTATAATTTTAATAAATAATCAATATAATTTTCTTTTATTCTTTACTTTATCCTACCTTTGCAAATTCTTTTAAAAAATATGCAGAAAATTAGAAACATAGCAATTATTGCTCACGTTGACCACGGTAAGACTACACTTGTAGATAAAATTATTCAGGAATGTAATGTATTAGATTCACGAAAAGATTATGGAGATTTAATTCTTGATAGCAATGACCTTGAGCGAGAAAGAGGAATTACAATTTTAGCAAAAAATGTATCAGCAAAATATAAAGATGTAAAAATAAATATTATAGACACTCCCGGACATGCCGATTTTGGAGGTGAAGTTGAAAGAGTACTTAAAATGGCTGATGGAGTTTTGCTTTTAGTAGATGCTTTTGAAGGACCAATGCCGCAAACACGCTTTGTTCTTGGTAAAGCTGTTGAGCTTGGATTAAAAATAATTGTTGTTATTAATAAAGTTGACAAACCAAATTGTAAACCTGATGAAGTTCAGCAAGATGTATTCGAATTAATGTTTAATTTAGAAGCATCAGACGAACAATTAGATTTTGCTACAATCTTCGGCTCTTCAAAACAAGGATGGATGAGTCTTGACTGGAAAAATCAAGGAACAACAATTCTACCTTTGCTGGAAACAATTGTCGAAATGATTCCCGAAGCACCATACAGAGAGGGGCATTTACAAATGCAGATTGCATCATTAGATTATTCAAGTTTTGTAGGTAGAATAGCAATTGGTCGTATTTTCAGAGGCGATATTGAAGAAGGAAAAGATTATATTCTTTGCAAAAAAGATGGTATTCAAAAGAAAATCAGAGTTAAAGAACTTTATTTATTTGCAGGGCTTGGAAAAGAACGAGTTCTAAAAGCAAGAAGCGGTGATATTTGTGCTGTAGTTGGAATTGATGATTTTGAAATTGGTGATACAATTGCCGATTTACTTAATCCTGAGCCAATGAAACGTATTGAGGTTGATGAACCTACAATGAGCATGTTGTTTACAATCAATAATTCACCATTTTTTGGAACCGAAGGAAAATATGTAACATCCAGACATTTACGAGATAGATTATTTAAAGAAACTGAAAAAAATCTTGCATTAAGAGTTGACGAAACTAAGACTGAAGATAAGTTTAATGTTTATGGAAGAGGAATTCTTCATCTTTCGGTATTAATAGAAACGATGAGAAGAGAAGGTTACGAGTTGCAAGTTGGTAAACCACAGGTTATTATAAAAGAAATTGATGGCGTTAAGCACGAACCTTATGAAAACCTTGTGGTTGATGTTCCTGAAGAATATTCTGGTAAAGTCATAGAATTAGTAAGTCAGAAAAAAGGCGATTTACTTGTAATGATACCTAAAGGCGATTT
This sequence comes from Bacteroidetes bacterium GWA2_30_7, assembly GCA_001768155.1. Taxonomy (GTDB): domain Bacteria; phylum Bacteroidota; class Bacteroidia; order Bacteroidales; family GWF2-33-38; genus GWA2-31-9. Next base: position 16,116 of record MENC01000270.1, on the reverse strand, counting down.
ACTTCATCTCGAATTTTATATTCCTTCGAGAGGTTTAATTGGCTTGAGAAGCAATGTACTAACTGCAACTGCCGGCAAAGCAGTTATGAATCACCGCTTTAAAGAATTTGCTCCATATAAAGGAGTAATATCGGGAAGAAGCAGTGGTTCGTTGGTTTCTATAGATGCTGGTCAGGCAACAGCCTTTGCAATAGACAGATTACAAGATAGAGGTAAGTTTTTTATTGACCCGGGCGAAAAGGTTTACAAAGGAATGGTTATAGGCGAATCTACACGTTTAGGAGATTTAGGATTGAATATTATTAAAGGTAAAAAATTATCTAATATGCGTGCTTCTGGTACTGACGAAGGAGTTAGAATTTATCCTAAAATTAGATTCTCGCTTGAAGAAGCTATGGAACATATTAATGATGATGAATATTTAGAAATTACTCCTGTAAGTTTAAGAATGAGAAAGATTTCGTTTACGCCTTAAAAAAAGTTTATAAAGTTATAAGTTAATGAAGTACATAAAGTTATAGAAGCTTTAAGTACTTTTTTTATTTTATGGCAAAAAATCTAATTACAGACGCTTTTCCTTTATGATATTCTCCTTCGCTGAGTAGTACTTCTTGCTCAGATAATTCTTTAAAATTCAAACCTTTGAAGTAGTTTTTTATTTCATTTACTGAATATAATAATGATTCTTGACCTGGTCCGCCAGAATTATATTCCTTTTGATATTTAAGCTGTTTTTTTGAGAATGCTTCAAAAATTATTACTCCATTCTTTTTTAAAAACTTTGTAATTTTATTGAAATACTCTTGTCGTTTATTTGAATCGAAATGCGAATAAATCATTGCTATACAGTCGAATGTATTGTCTGGGTAAGTTGTATCTTCGATATTTTTAACGTCATAATTAATTTTAACATTATATCTGGCTGCTAATTGTTCTGCTTTCTTTTTACCTTCTGAGCTAATATCGAAAGCAAAAACATCCCACTTTTTAACCGAAGCAAAAACTGCATTTCTCCCCTCCCCTTCTGCTGTCAGAAGAATTTTACCTGATTTTATTCCTTGTAATTTTTCTTTGAAATATTCGTTTGGTGTTGTTCCGTAAATGTAATTTTTTTCAGAATAACGTTTATTCCACATT
>MENC01000270.1:5214-14949 GCA_001768155.1 Bacteroidetes bacterium GWA2_30_7 | reverse complement strand
CCCATTTTTCAATTGAATCAAGCACATTCTTGTCAATTCTTAAAACGAATGCTTTTTTATTACTCATTTTTTAATTTAAGATTTAGGAAGTTATGCCACAAAGACACTAAAACACTAAGTTTCACAATTTTATATCAATGAATTTTAATAATTAATAAATACTTCCGGTATTCACAATCGGGCTTGCATCTTTATCTGAGCATAAAACAACCATTAAATTGCTAATCATACTTGCTTTTTTATCGTCATCAAGTTCTATAATTTTTTGTTCAGAAAGTTGATTAAGAGCCATTTTTACCATGCTAACCGCACCTTCAACAATCTTATAACGTGCAGATACAATAGCGGTTGCTTGTTGCCGTCTTAACATTGCTCCGGCAATTTCTTGTGCATAAGCCAGATAGCTAATTCTGGATTCAATAACTTTAATTCCAGCTTTATGTAAACGTTCTGATAATTCTTTTTCAAGCAGATGATTAACTTCATCACCACCACCTCTTAATGTAATACCTGATTCATCTTTTTCGTCAATATCGTCGTAAGCAAAACTTCCGGCTAACTTTCTGATTGCAGATTCGCTTTGAACTTTTACAAAATGCTCATAATTATCAACATCGAATGCTGCTTTAAAAGTATCTTCAACTTTCCAAAGTAAAACAACTCCAATCATAATTGGATTTCCGAGTTTATCGTTAACCTTAATTGGTTCGCTATCTAAATTTCGTGCTCTAAGAGAAATTTTTCTTTTAATCATAAAAGGATTTACCCAGCAAAAACCGTTTTCTTTTACTGTTCCTTTATATTTTCCAAATAATGTAAGCACAACAGATTCATTAGGATTTATTACAAAAAGACCAGTTGTACAAATCATTGAAATAATAATTATCAATACTCCTGAAAGTATCATAACTGGTTGTTCATCAGAGCTTACCAACAGTGCGACTGCTGAGGTAATTGCAATTAAAATGACGAATAAAAATACAAATCCGTTCATTGGTTTAAAGTTTGTTTCCATAATTTTAAGATTTAAAATGATATTAAATTAATATCACAATGATAATGTGAAAATATGGAATGTGCAAGGATTTTTTAAATTATTTTTAATAAAAATAAATAGAAAATTGTAAATTGTTATTGTAAAGCAATTTAACAAACATGAAAAATAAAAAGAAAGTTTATTTTTTACGGATTCTGAACCATTAACGAGTTTCCCGACATCTCTTCTTGTGGAATTTTAAAAATCAAGCTTGAATTATCGAATGCAACTCCATCTCTAAGAGGTAATTTCAATCTTTTTAGATTATGGTATCTGTCGCCTTCAAATATTAATTCCATTCTTCTTTCGTCTTGAACTTTTTTCAAGAAATCCCCGTCTGTAAATGCTATTGGTAATTCGCTATTGTATTTATCTGAACCAATTGCTCTTTCTCTAACGGCTTGATAACTCTCAAAAGCATCAACTATATTTCCAGTAAAAAAACCAGACTCTGCTCTTATTAAGTGCATTTCCGCTAATCGTATAATACACACATTATTAGCAATTAAAGCAGTTTTATATTTTCTTGGTGTAGCTTCATTTGCAAAAGTATTGATTGTAATGTATTGAGCTGTTTTTCTTCTATTATCATAAGTTTTAAATAATATTTTTAAATCGTCAAGGTTTGCAGAAAATAAAGGTGGTAAAACTGTTTCAGAATAATAATTGTAAGCGATATTATTAGCCTGGTCTTTAGAAGTATTTACTAGTTGAAAAATTACTTCGTCTGCATATTCTTCTCCGGTTGAGCGAAAAGGCTTTTGTGTAAGGCTATCCATAGAATATATACCACTATTTATAACAATATTTGAATAATAAGAAGCATTCTGATAATCACCTTTTTGAAAATATATTCTGGCAAGATATGCGTTACAAGCCATTGCAGAGGCACGACCTCTGCTTAAATATGGTGAAACCGGCGTTTTTTCGTTTCCGCTTGAAATAATTCCGGCAGAAGTAAGTAATTTTTCGGCTTCGATTAAATCTCTAATAGCTTTACTGTAAACCTCTTCAACAGAGTTTCTTGCTAACGACATATCTTCATCTTTATTGAAAATTGGAACTTCTCGATATGGTAAACCAAGTTGAGTGTTTCCGCTTTGTTTTGAAACATCGTAAGGTAAAGCCCAAAAACGACAAATTTCAAAATAAGTTACAGCTCTGATAAATAAAGCTTCTCCTTTAAGTTGTTCTTTGTAAGCATCAATTTCTTCGTCGCTAACTTTGTTATTATCAATTGCATAAATCACATTATTTGCTCTGCTGGTTGCATTATAAGCATTTTTCCATAAATCTCTTAAAACGCCAATCTGAACAGAAGTTTCTCGTCGGTATATTTCCAGTGTTCCAAATGCATCTAATTCTTTTTGATTTACTTCAGTATCATCTGCAAGTAAATCTCCAAAAGTTACAAGATTTCCCGACATAACTGATTGAAAGCCATCATAAGCTCCATTTAATACATTTTTTAAATCGTGAGTTGATTGAATTGCAAGTTCATTTGGAATATCTTGTACTGGTTCTACTTCCAAAACTTTTTTACATGAAGTAATTGTAATTAAGCCTATTATTAAAAATTTTAAGTATTTCATTTAAATATATTTTAAGTTTTTGTTATATCTATAATTTGCTTTAAGCCTGAAGTTTGAAGTTGCTTTGCTTTTAATTCAAAAATTAAAAATTCAGTTTAAATTTTGTCATAATTATTTAAAAAAGAATTAATTTCATTTTTAAATTCTTTATAGACACTTTTCATGTCATCAACTAATATTTTTATTTTATTCCAATCATAATAAAATGAATAAGAATGCCTGAAAAAGTGTCGAAAAGCTAAATAGTTCATTAATTTTTCTTTCGTATTTATTGAAATTATTTGTTTTCGGTTTTCATTATTTTCAGATATTTGAATTAAAATTGCTTTATGCCAATTTTCACTTTCAGGAATAAAATTGTCAACATTTTTTAAAATAATTTGCATAATTTTTTCAATACCGTTATAAAATGAATGAATAACTCCGGCTATTGCGGTAGTAGTAATAATATCAGGTTCTTTTGATGAATCTGTTAAAATATCTTTATAAATTTTAAATAATAATTCAATTTCTTCAAATTGAAATCCAACGTCTTTAATAATTTTATGCGACACGAATTAATTCCTCCTTTTTTAATAGAAATTTAACAAATCTGCTATTTTCATCTAAATCAACTAAATCTACTGAATTGTTCAGTGAAAATATAAGTTTTCCCAATATTTTAAAATATTCATTAGCTTTTATTCCATTTACTGCAATATCAATATCTGATTTATTAGTAAAATTACCATTAACTAAAGAACCAAATAAAAATATTTCCTTACAACCTGATTCTGATAAAATTTTAATTGCATTATTTATATCTATCTGATACTTCTCGGGTAAACCACTAATAATATTATTTTTTATAATCACGATTATATATTTCTAATGTTTGTATTATTAATAAGTTTTTAAAATGTAAATTGAATTCCGGCAGTAAATGTTTTAGCCTGTGGAGTTTGGAACGATGGACCTGCAAAAGAAACATTTCCAGCCTGACTATTAGTATCAACATTTCGTAATACTTCGGGGTCCCAACCGGGATATTTTGTAAATGTCAAAAGATTTGTTCCACTTATATAAATTCTGAATGAACCTAATTTTAATTTTTTACAATATTTTTCAGATAATTTGTAACCTATTGTAACTGTTCTGAGTCGAATAAAAGAAGCATCATATAAATAGAGGTCTGAATTAACTGCTTCATTAAAAATTGCAGGTTTATCAGAATCTGGATTTGAAGGGCTCCAGAGTTCAAGAACATCTTTTCGTTGAGCAATATTTTTATAATCGCCTAATTGCCTTTTTGCAGGGTCGTCATATAAAGTATTTCCATAAACAAAGCTTACAAGAATGCTAAAATCAAAGTTTTTATATGAAAAATTATTTGTAATACCTCCTACAAAATCTGGGTTTGGTTTACCTTTTGGAACTCTGTTAAGAGTATAAAAATCGCTACCTGTTTTATGGTCTTTTGTCATAAGATTTCCATTCAAATCGTAAAATAATGCAGTTCCCGCTTCTACCTCAAAAGTATCTACAACATTTCCATAAATATCATACTGAAACATTGTGCCATCTTCTTTTTGAACTCCTGCATATTCAACTACATAAGCCTGACCAACAGGATATCCAACAATTACACGACCTTCGCCTGGCTGACCGCTCTCAAAAGCATCTGGGGGTAATCCTTTAGTATCAAGTACTTTATTTGTATTAAATGCAATATTAAAATCAGTTGACCATTTAAATGCTTTGTTCAAGTTTTTTGTTGATAATGTAAATTCAAACCCTTTGTTACTCATTTTGCCAACATTTCGCCAGATACCTGAATAACCCGATGAAGGCGGAAGTGTAACAAACATTAACATATCTGTAGTAATTTTATTATAATATGTCATTGAACCAGAAATTTTATTTTGCAAAATTCCATATTCAAGAGTAACATCAAGTTGCTTTGCTTTTTCCCAGCCAAGTTCCGAATTTTCTAGTGTGTTAGGATATATTCCAACTTGTCCATTATAACCATTATTAGATGAATATACACCTCTATATGCTAAATCCCCGATGTTTGCATTTCCAGTAAATCCATAACTTGTTCGGAATTTTAAAAAGCTGATTTGTTTAATGCTTTCCATAAATTTTTCGTCAGAAATAATCCAACCGGCAGATAAAGCGGGAAACCATCCATATTTATTTTCATCACCAAATCTTGATGAACCATCAGTTCTTATTGATAATGAGGCAAGATACTTATTTTTTAATTTGTAATTGGCTCTAAAGAAATAGGAATTAAATCCAAATTCAGTACTATATCCATACCCATCTTTTTCGGTTGCATTTGTAGGATTTGTAAAATAATCGTTTGGAAAATTCCAACCATGTAATCCAACTTGTTTTGTTGTAGAATGTTGTATTGAATTACCGAGATTTAAAGAAAAATCATGCTGATTTAAGGTTTTTATGTAAGTAAAATAATTATTTGTTGTCCAGTTATATACTGTTGACCTTCTATCCCATGCATCAGATGTTGAATTTTCTTTCTGAACATTTCTGAAATTATATTCAGTTTCTATTTGGTTAAGAACATCTAACCCATATTCTGAACGAAATGAAAGACCTTTATATAATTTTAAATCGGCAAATAAATTAGAAACTGTACGAAAAACAGAAGCTTTAAAATGAGTGTTTTCTAGTTGCCAAACTGGATTTTCCGGGAGAAAATAACTTCCATCTGTATTATATATTGGTAAATATGGAAGCATTTGTTGTGCCCACCCTAATCCTCCATTATCGCCAGTTGGCACTCTATCGTTATTTGAATAAGATAAACCAATATTTGTTCCAATATTCAGATAATCAGTTGCTTTGTTTTCGATATTTATTCTGCCATTTATTCTTTCATAATCGTTGCCAACAAGAAATCCTTTTTCTTTATGATATGTTCCTCCAATATAAAAGATTGTTTTTTCATTACCACCTGTTGCAGAAATATTTGCATCTTGTACTACGCCTGTTCTGAGAAAGTGGTCAATCCAATCAGTTCCACCAAGTTCGGCAAGTGAATCGGCTTGTGCCCGAGTCCAATTACCATAAATTTCAGTTTCTTTTGCTTCAGGTTCTTTGCCCGACCAAACTAAAGCACTGTCACGCAATGCTAAATGTTCTTTTGCATCAAGAAATTCTAAACGGTTAGTTTCTTTAATTATACCACTATAATATCCAACCGAAAATTTTGTTTTTCCTTCCTTCCCTTTTTTTGTCGATATTAAAACAACTCCGTTTGAACCTCTTGAACCATAAATTGCAGCCGAAGCAGCATCTTTTAATATTTCAATTGATTCTATATCGGCAGGATTAAGGTCTGCTAAAGCACTTGTTTTTGAACCCAGACTTCCGGGACTTAAATCTCCGGTAGTTACAGGAATTCCATCAATTACATAAAGTGGTTCGCTACCTGCTGAAATTGAACTATTTCCACGAATATTTACTTTCATTGGCGACCCTGCAATTCCATTAGCAGCAGTAATTTGAACACCAGATGCTCGTCCTTGCATAGTTTGTTCAACTGTTGTAACAACTCCATCGCCAATATCTTTGGGTTTAATAGTTGCAATTGAACCTGTTACATCTCGTTTTTGGCGAAGTCCATAACCAACAACTACCGCTTCGTCAAGCATTAATACATCTTCTTTTAAAGTAACATTCATAGTAACAGTTTTCCCAACAATAACTTCAACTTTTTGTTTTTGAGAAGAATAACCAATAAATGAAAATACTAAAGTATAATTTCCGGGTTCGGTTTCTAAACTATAATTTCCATCAAAATCGGTAGCTGTGCCAACTCCAGAACCTTCGATAACAATTGAAGCCATAAAAACTGGTTCATTTTTATTGTCAATAACTTTTCCTATAATTTTCCCTTTTTGTGCATAAATATTTGTCGAAGCTGTTAATATGCAGAGTATTAATAGATGTTTTATGTATTTCATACTATAATAATTTTAATGCAATTTAATATTTTATTTTCTAGGTACAAATGGACAATTCTTTTAAACATATATTAGTGTTTGTAGGAAAACTTCAAAAAAACAAAAAACAAATGTCAAATAAATTCCAATTCTCAAAATTCCAATACTGAAACAAGTTCAGCATAAACCCTCAAAATCGTTTGAATATTAGGTAATTGTAATTTGAGATTTATTTGTTTTTTGAAAATTGTATTTTGTTATTTCTAAAAACACATCGTTTTAAAGACACTAATTACTATTATTTAGAATTGTTGTATAAATTTGTAAAAATATTCAAATAATTGATAAAATATACGAAATTTGCATATTCCTTAAATCCGCAAGTTTATCTTTAAGTACTTGCAGGTGAAAACACCTGCAAGAGGCAGGGTGCATCAGTCAGGTGTTTTCACCTGACTGGTAAACAACAAATTAACTTATAATCTGCGGATTCTAGGATATTAGTCGTAAGTGCAAAAATTGCTAGTGTCATGTCAAGTAAATATTGAAACTTTTAATTATTTTGAACTTGTTTCAGAATATATAAGATGCTGAAATAAATTCAGCATGACTATACTGCAAATTTTAGTTAACCAGACACAAGTTTTGATTGGCAAATGGAAGGATTAAGGTTTACTAATAATTTTATTTTCTTCTATAAAACGAGCAAAAAAATAGAAAAATTAATCTTTAAATATGAACAATTACAGTAAAACATTATTAATAATACTTTCAATTTTTGTAGTTGGAATGTTAGTTTGGTATTTTTATAATATTGTTACTTACATATTAATTTCAGTAGTTTTATCTTTGCTTGGACAACCAATTGTGCATTTACTCAGCAAAATAAAAATTGGGAAAATCCGTATTCCAATTGCTGTTTCTGCCGCAATTGCATTAGTAAGTTTGTGGGCAGTTCTTTTTTGTATAATTTGGTTAATTATTCCTGTAATTGCAGCAGAAGCTAAACAAATTTCAGAAATAGATACTGAGTTAATTTCCAGTGCATTTAATGAGCCTTTACAAATTTTAGAAAATAAAATAGCAAGCTTTATTTCTACAGATGAAAATTTCTCTCTTCAACAATATATTACCGAAAAAATGGTATCGTTGTTAAGTGTTTCACAAGTATCAAATATTCTAAATATTATTACAAAATTATTTGGAAATATTTTTGTTGCTTTTTTTACAATCTCGTTTGTAACCTTCTTCTTTCTAAAAGACAGTGGATTGTTTCTGAAATCAATACTTGTTTTAACCCCTACAAAAAGCGAAAGAGCCGTTAAAAGAGTTATTTTGTTAATCCGAAGAATGTTACTTAGATATTTTTTAGGTTTATGTATCGACGTTACAATAGTTTTTATTCTTGTAACTATCGGTATGTTAATAGTTGGTTTGACACTTGAACAGGCTTTAGTTATTGGAATTTTTGCAGGATTATTAAATATGATTCCTTATGTAGGACCAATAATTGCTATAATTTTCGGACTTTCGTTTGTTACTGCAACTCATTTAAATATTGATATTTATAATGAACTTTTCCCTGTTTTAGGTTATATGTTTTTAGTTTTTGTTGTAGTACAAATTATTGATGGAATTTTAATACAACCTTTTATTTATTCTAATAGTGTAAAAGCACATCCACTTGAAATATTTCTGGTAATATTAATCGCCGGAAGCCTTGCAGGAATAACAGGAATGTTACTTGCAATTCCCTCATATACAATTATTCGAGTTATCGCCAGAGAATTTTTCATTAACTTTAAAGTGGTACAGAAACTTACTGAGGGGATTTCGGATATTTAATTTTTTATAAATCTATTTGCTCAGTTATAATAACTTTCTTTCTAGTTTGTCATTTATAAAAAAGCTATCTCATAGGGGTCACTCTGAACATTATGACTTTTCTCAAAATCTAAAATGTTTGCTTTTATATTCTAGCAATAAAATATTCTTTTTCTTCGGGACTTAATTTTTCAAATAATTCTAGTTTACGTAGTTCATTTTCAGATTTTTGCTTATTAACATTAACTATAATAATTTTCCCAAAACCTTTATGAAATTCTTCATTAAAATCGTAATATGCTGCAATAACAGTTAGCTTGTCTTTTAAAATTAAATCTCGGTATTTTTTAAAAGCAATATTAACTTGATAATCAAGATTTTTTTCAATAACAAAAGCAAGAACAGATTCAAAGCCTTGTTCGCTAATATATCTATTTATTAAAGGCTTTAAAAAATCAAGCTCATGTTTTATATTAAATGTTTCTTCATTAAAACCCTTTAAGTATGCTTTAATTGCTCCACAATCAGAGTGTCCTAAAATCATTAAAACCGGTGTTTTTAAATGATAAATTCCATAATCGACCGAACCTTCTGTTGAAAGAATTTGATTTCCAATATTTTGAATTGAAAATACTTTATTTGATGTATCAGGCAAAAGTGCATTTAGAGGAACTCTTGAATCTGAGCAAGTTACCAAAGTTATATACGGATTTTGCTTCTGATTAAAACTATTGAAAAAATCTTTGTTGTGCGACTGAGTAAACAGTTTGTTACCATCAACTAACTGTCTAATTATTTCGGAATTTTGCATAAGCTTATTAAATAAAAACAAACAACTTCAACATTAATCAAATGTAATATAAATTTTATGAAAATCATAACTAATCAAATCACAAATCCGAAAAACCAAATAACAAATAAATCTCAATAAATCAATATTCAATGTCCTAAACCGTTTGATTATTTGTATTTTAAGTATTGAAATTTATTTGAATTTTATGATTTGTATTTTGGAATTATTTGGAAACCTAACTGTAATTGGTATAAATTATCTGTTTTAATAGTGTATTTTAAAATTTGTGATTTTCTTTGTTATATAAATTAAAATTGAAAAAATGATAAATAAATTATTTTTCTTAATAGCGATTTTAAGTGTTTTATTTATAAATGCTAATGCTCAAAATGAAAAACTTAATATCAATACTTATAAATTAGATAACGGTTTAACTGTAATTTTAAATGAAGACCACTCTAAACCAGAAGTTTTTGGTTTAGTTGCAGTTAAAGTTGGTAGTAAAAACGATCCAGCAGATGCAACCGGTCTGGCGCA
>MENC01000270.1:0-5187 GCA_001768155.1 Bacteroidetes bacterium GWA2_30_7 | reverse complement strand
GAAAAAGAAAAACCATTTATAGATAAAATATTTCTACTGTATGATGATTTAGGAAAAACTACAGACGAAGTTGAACGAGCAAAAATTCAGAAAGATATTAATGAACAAACAATTGCAGCCGGCGAATATGCTATTCCAAACGAATTTGACAAAATTATAAAAAGTATTGGTGGCACAGATATGAACGCAAATACTACAATGGACAGAACGGTTTATTTCAATGCTTTTCCTCCAAACCAACTAAACAAATGGCTTGAGCTTTACAGCCACAGATTTATGAAACCGGTTTTTCGACTTTTTCAGTCGGAATTAGAGGTTGTTTACGAAGAAAAAAACTTGTATAACGATAATTTTATTACAGCAATTTTTGAAAATTTTGCAAAAAAATTCTATAAAACACATCCTTACGGACAGCAAACTACAATTGGAACAGTTGAACATTTGAAAAATCCATCGTTAACAAAAATGTACAATTTTTTTAAAACTTATTATGTTGCTAATAATATGGCATTAGTTCTTTCGGGAGATTTTAACACTGACGAAGCCAAAAAATTAATTAATGAAAAATTTTCGCAAATCCCTAGTGGTAAAATTCCTGAATTTGCTGAATTTAAGGAAAATGAATTTGCAGGTAGAGAAGAAATTACAATGAAATTAAGTCCAATAAAAATTGGTCTTTATGGATTTAGAGCACCAAAAAGCGGACATGAAGATGAAATTGCATTTGAAATATGTAATGCTATACTTTCAAACCAAGACCAAACAGGATTATTCGACCAGTTAATGCTTGATAATAAACTATTAGCAGCACAGGTTTTTAATATTCCCGGTACAGATTATAGTGCATCAATTATTTTATCAGTTCCCAAAATTTTAGGACAGTCTCTTGAATCTGCTGAGACATTATTAATGACCGAATTACATAAATTATCTGCCGGCGAATTTGATGAAACTCTTTTAAATAATGCAAAATTGAATTTAAATAAACAGTTTCAGCAACAACTTGAGTCTAACGAAAGTAGAGCAGTTTTAATTGCAGAAGTTTTTACCCAAAATAAAGATGTTAATTCTATTTCAGAATTAGTTGAAAAAGTAAAAAAAGTTACAAAAGACGATATAATAAATATTGCAAAAAAATATTATGGAAATAATTATTTAGCATTTCAATCAAAAATGGGGTTTCCAAAGAAAAATAAACTCGAAAAGCCTGATTATAAACCAGTAGCTCCTAAAAAAGATGCAAAATCTCCTTATTTAGAACAATTTGAAAAAATTACTGCGAATAAACCTATTACACATTTTGTAGATTTTGAAAAAGATTTATCATATTCTAAATTGAAAGAAAATGTTGATTTATACGTTGTTAAAAATCCAATTAATGAAATATTTTCAATCAAGTTCAAATTTGGATTAGGTATGTATAACAATCCATCACTTGCTTATGCCGCACAATTAATGAATTTTGCAGGTTCATATCATTACACATTAAAAAATCTTAAAACGGCATTTAGTAACCTTGGATGCAGTTATTCAATTAGTTGCGACGATAGTTATGTATATGTAGAACTAACAGGTTTTGACAATAAGTTAAAAGAATCTCTCGAACTTATAAAAGAACTTTTCGTTGCTCCAAACGTCGATAAAGATAAATTAAGTGTAATTATAAATGGAGAGCAATCTACCCGAAAAATGGAAAGTTCTGAACCAGATAATGTTGCAAGAGCGTTATTTAATTACGTTAGATTTGGAGATAAATCAGAATATTTAAACAGATTAACAATAAAAGAAATTAAAAAACTGAATACAGATACATTAATTACGGAGTTTTTAAATGCTCTAAAGTATGATGTAACAATTCATTATACAGGAAATTCGGATATTGGTAATTTAAAAAATTATTTGCTCAATTGTTTAGATTTAGGATACGATTTTAAAAAAGGAAATTCGCCAATTGTCAAAATTCCAATAGAATATAATAAATCTAAAATCTATTTTGTTGACAAGAAAAATGCACTTCAAAGCAAGATTTATTTGTTTACAAACGGCGAAAATTACGATTTAACCCAGTCGCCTTATATAAATGCTTTTAATCAATATTTTAGTGGCGATTTTTCGGGTTTAGTTTTACAAGAAATAAGAGAATATCGTTCGTTAGCTTATGGTGCAGGAGCAGGTTATGTTACACCAGAATTACCCGGAATTAAAGCTTCATTTTATGGATATGTTGGCACTCAGGATGATAAATCAATTGAAGCAATTGAGGTATTTACAAATTTAATTAAAACAATGCCCGAAAAGCCCGAAAGAATTGATAATATTAAAGTATTTCTCGAAGAAGCCTCAGCGGTTTCATATCCATTTTTCAGAGATTTATCCGAAACAGTAGAATCGTGGAAACGAAAAGGATATACCGAAGACCCATCTATTAAAAGGATTGAAGTTTACAAAAAGCTTACTTTCAATGATATTACAGATTTTTATAAAAAGAATATTCAACCAAAATCAATTGTTTACTCTATTGTTGGAGATAAAAAAAGAATTGATATGAATGTTTTGGCAAAATATGGAGAGATTATTTTTGTAAAGCAAAATAATTTATTTAAATAGCATGTTTTATAAACTAAATTAATAGTCAAATTAATATTAAAATCTTAATTTTATGACAGGAACAGCTTGGATGGATGCATTCCTTTTTGGAATTATTAGCGCAGTATCGCTTCCACTTGGAGCATTACTTTCTTTTATTTGGAAACCAAAATCTAAAATAACTGCAGCTATGATGGCTTTTGGAGCAGGAGCTTTACTTGCTGCACTAACAATAGATTTAGTTGCTGTTGCTGTTCGTAATGGACACTTTGGAATGTTAGCTATTGGCTGTATTTTAGGTGGAATTTTTTATTTTATATTGAATCAGGTTGTTAATAATAATGGTGGTTTTCTTAGAAAAACTGGAACTGCTTTAACACATTTGAAAAAAATAAGGCATGGAAATCTAAAGAAAATTGCAAAAAAAATTAGTACAGTATCATTATTCCTACAATTACCTGCCGAAGAACTTCAAGCTATTATTCCATTAATTCAATGCAGAACATATAAAAAAGGTAAACACTTAGTTCATCACGACGACCCTGGAGATAGATTGATTATTATTGAAAAAGGCAAGGTAAAATTAATTGATGAGGACAAAGATATTTGTTTAATTGCTGAAGAAAATGCCGTACTTGGTGAAATCGAATTACTTACAGGAGAAAAACATCAATATAGCATTATTGCCGAAACAGATGTTTCTGTTTTGTTGATACTAAAAACAGATTTTGATAAAATTGTTGCACATTCTCCGGTTCTAACAAAAAAAACTACTGAAATTACTCTAAATTATTTAGAACTTTTAAAAGGTAATAATTTGTTAAGTACAGCAAAAGCAGACGAATGGTATGAAAAAGCTGTAAATAACCTTGATGAAAAGTCTCATTCTGTTAGTTCAACAGATATAAAAAGTCATGCAGTTAAACATGCCGGTGGTGCAGCATTAGCTATTTGGCTGGGAATATTACTTGATGGAATACCTGAATCAATTGTAATTGGTTCGAGTTTACTCACAATGGGAACAATGAGTTTGTCATTACTTGCTGGTTTGTTTTTATCTAATTTTCCCGAAGCCTTATCAAGTTCGGTTGGGTTAAGTGACCAAAAATTTTCAAAAGCTAAAATCCTGTTTATGTGGACATCAATAATGTTATTAACAGGTATAGGAGCAATTGCAGGAAATGTCTTTTTTGAGCATGTTAGCCATTCTGCCCTTTCACTGGTCGATGGTTTAGCTGCTGGAGCTATGCTAACTATGATTGCTGAAACTATGTTGCCTGAGGCATTTCACATGGGAGGAGCAGTTACCGGTTTATCAACTCTTGCTGGATTTTTGACAACTATTGCTTGTAAGTTTTTGTGATATTTTAATGTTCAACAGAGAGATTATTTTATTAGCAAAATAATTTTTGTAATTATTAATTCAAAGTTTATATCTAAGTATGATTTTCAAAATAACTTCCTCTGATTTCTGGTTAATTAATCATATTATTAGAATCATGTGGCTTCGAGAACATTTCGACATGCTCAATGTCCGCCTCAGCCTCCGGTGATTGAGGCTCTCGAAATCACCATTAATTAAACGGGAAGTTATTTTGAAATATTCACTAAGTTAAAGTCTAAATCAATAAATCTGGTCTTAATTTTTGTGTTTTTTCAACTGACTTCTCATGAGTCCATTTGTCTATTTCTTTTGTATTACCAGACAGTAAAATATCCGGAACCTTCCATCCGTTAAACTCCGATGGACGAGTGTAAACCGGAGGAGCAAGCAGGTTATCCTGAAAAGAGTCTGAGAGAGCTGAAGTTTCGTCAGAAATTGCTCCCGGCATTACTCGCACAATACTATCTGTAATTATAGCTGCTGCAAGCTCTCCACCGGTTATTACATAATCACCGATAGAAATTTCCAAAGTAATAATATTTTCTCTTATTCGCTGGTCAATACCTTTATAATGACCACAAAGTATAATAATATTTTTAAGCGTTGACAATTGATTTGCAATTTTTTGAGTATAAACCGGAGCATCAGGAGTTGTATAAATTATTGCATCGTAATTTCGTTCCGATTTTAATTTCTCGATAGCTTTATAAACAGGTTCAATCATAATTACCATACCTGCCGCACCACCAAAAGGATAATCGTCAACCTGCCGATGTTTATTTATAGAATAATCACGTAAATTATGAATATTAATTTCAACAATTCCTTTCTCTTTAGCTCTTTTTATAATTGAATGATTTAAAGGACTTTCGAGTAATTCTGGTAACACTGTAATTATATCTATACGCATGTTTTAATATTTATCGTAACCACGATTACTATAACCGCAGTTATGCAAAGTTGAAAAATAAATTGCGAATTATTGATAATTGATTAAAAAAACGTAAAACAATAATTTCAGCCCTCACTAAAAGAGTTTTTTTTTAAAGAAATTATTTGCAAACAGAAATGAAATTATGAAAAATTATATAAATTTAATGGGCATTGTTAATTAAGTATAGCTAAGTTGTTATTCCATTTTAACATTAATAGTTTTACGGAGTAAACTAACATATATAAAGCTTTTGAATAACATTTTGACTTCCTTCTTAATCTTG
>MENC01000269.1:829-5539 GCA_001768155.1 Bacteroidetes bacterium GWA2_30_7 | reverse complement strand
TTATTCAACATTTTTACAAAGATTATGTATTGGTTGGAGGAACTGCTATAGCTCTGCAATTAGGACACAGAGAATCCATTGATTTTGATTTGTTTACTTTTAAGAACAAAAATCAATTTAAGACCATTGATGAACTTTCTAAAATTAGTACTTTCCCAATAGTTAAATTACGAGAATTAAAGGATCAAGCACATTTTACCATAAATGGTGTAAAAATGACCTTTTTCAACTATTCTTATCAGATAAAATCATCTCAAAAAATAGACAAGATTAAAATGCCCACTCTTTTAACATTAGCTGCCATGAAAGCTTTTGCTTTAGGGGGAAGAGCCAAATGGAAAGATTATGTTGACCTCTATTTTATTCTAACTGATGGTATTGCTCTAGAAGAAATAATAAAAACAGCAAAAAAATTATTTAATACACCCACCACCACTGTTTTTTCAGAAAAATTATTTATTGAACAGTTAACTTACTATAAAGATATTAGTTATGAAGAAGAGGTGATTTATACCATCAAAAATGCACCAACTGATGACGAAATTAAATCTGCTTTAAAACAATTTTCTTTTGCATATATTGATAAACGATAATATTTAAAACAGTATGATTCCAACATTAGGCTTATATGATTTTGTTCTAGCATTCTTGTACTTGTTTGTTATTTATGTCTTTGCCTTATTTTATGTTCGATTAAAAAAACAGGAAAATCCTGAGTATAAATATTTTTTATGGGCATTATCGACAAAACTTTTTGGGGGGATTTTTTTTGCTTTGTTTTCCTTGTATTATTATAAGGGGGGTGATTCTATTTATTATTTTTTAGCTTCAATTGGGCGAGTGGATCGTGTAATATTTGGTTCTTTAGAAAATATTAAAATTCTTTTTACTCCTGGACAACTATTGGATGAACTTAGTTATGGATATAACTATATTTATGACACCACCGATGGTTTCACTATGGCAGTTAACACTATTTTGATGACAATTTTAGGGATGGGAAACTACCTATTAACTTCTATTTTATTTGCGTTTGTTTCGTTTTTGGGGCTTTGGTTTGGCTACTCAAACATGACTAAAATATATCCTAATGCATCAAAGTCGATGCTTATTGGATTCTTTTTTATACCTACAGCTATCTTATGGAGTTCTGGGATATTAAAGGATACCATAACACAAGGAATTATTGGATGGTTACTTTATTGTATCTCAAATATTTTTATTTTTAACAGAAAAAAAATATTAAGTGTGATAATAATAGTGATAGGTTCATATATTTTATTTAGGTTAAAATCTTATATGCTATATGTATTAATCCCTTGCTTTTTTATTTGGATTCAGTCTATTTCAAAAGAAGTTATAAAAGGATCTTTTATAAGAATGATTATTTTACCGTTACTTTTGTCGACGTTGCTAATATCTGGTTATTTTATTACATTACAGCTATCAGAAAGTGCTGGCAAATATAACTTATCAAATATTGATAAGACATTAAATGGATTTAAGAGTTGGCACGAATACTTGGCTGAAAACAGAGATCAATCTGGTTATTCCTTGGGGGAATTTGAGTTTACGCCTTCTGGATTGTTATCTAAAGCTCCTGCTGCATTAAATGTTACTTTTTTTAGACCCTATTTAACTGAGGTAAGAAATTTACCCACTTTTTTAGGGGCAGTTGAAGGATTGATTCTTTTCATTTTCTTTATTTATATGCTTTTGAAACTTCGCTTTGAATTTATTAAATTGCTTTTCAAACACAAAGAAGCATTTTTTATGATGTTGTTTGCCATCATATTTGGTTTTGTAGTAGGTATTAGTTCTTATAATTTTGGTGCCCTTTCGAGATATAAAATACCTGCTGAAATGTTTTTTGTGTTAAGTTTAACTATTATTTATTACAAGGGTAAAGAGGAAAATAAAATATAGAATTATTGAAACACTTTTAAATATTTTTCTTTATTCACCTCCAATGAATACTTTTCAATAATAGATTTTCTTCCTGCAATTCCAAGTTGCTTTCTTAGTTCTGAAGATAAAATAAGCTTTTCAATTTTATCTTTCCAACTAATAATGTCATCAGGTTGAATTAAAAATCCATTTTTTTCGTTTTCTATAACTCTAAAATTAGCTCCAATACCAGTAGCAACAGTAGGAATACCCAATGCCATATATTGAATTGCTTTTAGTCCGCTTTTTCCGTAAACCCATTCTTCATCTGGTAATGGGTATAATCCGATGTCAAATTTCTGTAAAGTGGATATTTCAATATCTTCAGACCAATCAAACGCATCGAAATTTACACCTGAAATTTGAAAAGACACATCACCCATTACAATCAATTTATAATCATATTTTTTTGCCAAATCTATTAATGCCTCTTGTATTAAATATAAATATTTTGAAGTGCTATGGCTACCACTCCAACCTAAAATAATTTGGTGGTCGTTTTTGTATGCATTTACTGGTAAATATGTATTTGTAGTATCTACTGTGCTTGAAATATCAGTGGTATTTAAGTTGAATTGTTTAACAAACTCGTCTAATTTAGGAGTACAAGTAATGACATGGTCGGCACACTTCATTAAATAAATCATTTTCTTCTTTCCCTTAAGTCCTTGCCAAGTTTTATTTGCTTGGCTAGAATGACCTAAAAAAATCATATCATCAATATCATAAATAAGCTTTTTTGATAATGAAGAAACTAAGTATTCAAAAAAAGGAAAGCCCACAGGTGTAACCCATAAATGAACATATACAATGTCAAATTTATATAAGCTGAAAAGAATCTTAAAGCGATTAAAATAGCCCAAGAATGTAAAATAAAATTTTTGTAATAAAAACCCTGGCTTATAAATAATATTCCAAAATTTTTCATTTACAAACGACTTTGTAGTAATGCTAAACCCAGATTCTTCAAATACATGAAAATACTGTTCAAACTTTAATCGTTGACTGGGGGCTTTGTTTATGGGATATGGAGATAAAAATAGTATTCTTTTTTTAGACATTATTTTGTCAAATTTTTATAGATTGAAAAATAAATGGTATTAATTTCTTCTAAATTATAAAACTCTTTTGAACTCATACTAATGTCCTTTGAGTTAAAAAAGCTAGTTTCTAGCTTCATAATTATTTCGGAAAAGGATTGCTTGCTAAATTCTTTAACACAAAATCCAGCTTTTGTTTTTATTGTAATTTCCTCTACATCACCTACATTGTTGTTACAAATAATTGGAATCCCCATAGCCAAAAGTTCTCCCATTTTAGTAGGAGAGCTTGATTTTTTTGAGTAGGATGGTTTTATAAAAAAAATACTATAATCTGAAGCATGGGCAATTTTGGATATATCTTTTCTTTGAGCAAATTGAATTATAAAATCTTCTTTTGTTAAATTGTACTTTTTTGCTGCTTCCAAAATGAAATCTCCACTATCGGGGGTTAGAAACAAGAATTTTGCGGTTGTTTTTTGTTTCTTTAATAAACTGAAAAACAATAACATTTCATCTAATAAATACCAAGTACCAATAGAACCGATATACGACAGCACAAAATCTTGTTGATTTATACCCAATAATTTTTTAGCTTCCTTTTGTGTTTCATCTGTTTTAAGCTCAAACAGATTGTAATCTGCAGCACACGGAATAACTACAATTTTTTCTTCTGACAATCCTTCAACGTTCCAAGCTAGCATTTCATTTTTTCCACTTTGGGTTAATGAAACAATACTGTCAGCATAAGTTAAAAATAATCTTTCTTTTTTTTTAAAGAAATTATAAACTATCTTATACAAAGGATTTTTCAAGTTCCAGATATTACCATCTACTCGTTCATCAGCCCAAAAACCACGCATATCAAAAATGAATTTTGTATGGTATTTTTTCTTAAACCCTAATCCTATTAATGATGAAATATAACTTCGGCAATGTATCAGTTGAAAATTTTTCTTTTGATGCAATATTTTGCTTTTTTTGTTCATCTGAAAAATATCCCAAATGGCAGATAAAATAGGCGGTTTTTTGGTATAAAAAATAGGTTGCCAATCAATTTGATGGTTTTTACAAATCTCTAAAATGGTTGCTTTATATTGAAAATACCTTTCTTTTTTCTCACATGAAATAAGTGTAAATGAATAACCATGTTTTGATAGTCCAATGATATAAGGAAGCACCTGACTTTGTCCAAGAGGGTCTGTCATGCCATCATAAGAAAGATATAAGATTTGTTTATTATCCATTTTTTATACGACAAACATTGTTTATCTATAATTTATTTCATCTAAATAATGAAAGTATGTTGTGTTTTAAAATTGCAAAAAAACGTTTTTTAAATATAAAAGAAGGTGAATTTGTAATACTTTTAATTAAAAAGATAACACTCTCTTTTTTATAATTAGCCATAGCTAAATGCAATGATATATAAGAGTATGTATTGGACAAAATATTTTTTTTATAAGGTAATATATGATTTTTTATTTTAGAGTTGTTAAATAATATCTCTAGCATTTTTAACTTTCTTTTAATCAGCTTATTAGGGTCAATATTTTGCACACTCCTATTACTATGTTCTATTAAGGCTGAAGTTACAACAGGGTTAATCAATATTTCATGATTACAAGCAATTCTTAACCACAATTCGTAATCTTCTGATGCAGCAATATCTCTATCTTCAATAAAAGAGTACTCTAATGCAAAATCCTTTTCTAAGAACATG
>MENC01000269.1:0-759 GCA_001768155.1 Bacteroidetes bacterium GWA2_30_7 | reverse complement strand
TAATCATTATAAACAATATCATCTGAGTCAACGAATGTGATAAAGCCTCCCTTAGCTTTTTTCGTCCCAAAATTTCGTGCCGCCCCTCGTTCTGCATTTTCTTTTTTATGGTATTTTATTCGTTCGTCTTTAATAGATTTCACTATTTCTTCCGTATTATCTGTGCTGCCATCATCAACTACAATTACTTCAAAATTTGAATACGTTTGGTTTATAGTTGATTGTATGGTTTTAGCAATAAAACTGGCTCTGTTGTAAGTTGGAATGATTATGGAAAAAAAAATATCAGGCATAAAGGGTTTCTAATTTCTGCACAAAGTCGTCTAAATTAAATTTTTTTACAGACTCTAAGCCTTCTTTTTTTAGGTTTTCACAAAGTGCTTTATCGTTCAACAGCAATAAAACAGCTTTACGAATAGATTCGCTGTTGCAATAATCAACAACTAAAGCATTTTGTTGATGAACAACGAACTCATTAGCAACTCCTGAAAGTGTAAAAACGGAAGGAATTCCTGCTGCTAAAGCTTCTACATAAGTTTGACCAAAGGCTTCCATTTCTTTATTTATAGGAACATGAACATAAACATCAAACAATTGATAAAGTGCAAATAGATTAGATTCAAATGGAATTTCTATATATTGAGAAGGTGTTAGTTTTTTTTTTAGTAATGAAGTAATATATTCATTATCTGATCCAAAGGCATTTGCCAATACCAATTTTGCATTTGGATAATCCATTAATAAATTTTTAAATGCTGA
>MENC01000268.1:13506-15237 GCA_001768155.1 Bacteroidetes bacterium GWA2_30_7 | reverse complement strand
CACCGTTACTGTTACAGATAGTACTGGTTGTAAAGCAACTAAAGAAATAATTATAAATGAACCACCAATATTATTAGCTGCAATTACAAATTCAGTTAAACCTTCATGTAGTAATTATTGCGATGGAAAAGCTTTTGTAATAGGCGGCGGCGGAACTTCCCCATATTCTTATCAATGGGGTAATGGTAGTACAATTCAGTATCCACAAAATTTATGTGCAAATACAGTTTATTTGGTAACAGTTACTGATAATCATGGATGTCAGGCGTTTACAAGCGTAGTTCTTACTGACCCTAATCCTTTACAAATGACATCAGTTGTGAATGATATATTGTGCTTTGGTGCAAATACAGGAAATATAAATATTACTGTAAATGGAGGAACAGGTGTTTATAATTATAATTGGACACCACCACCTGCAGGAGGAAATAGTAATTATGTTGGAAATTTACCGGCTAATACATACACTGCATCAGTTACTGATATGCAGGGATGTTTAATATTTGACACATTTACAATTAATAATGCGACCCCAATTGTAGTAAATACTTTATCGGAATCAACTACTTGTGGATTCCCCAATGGTCAAGTATCAATAGAAAATGTGAATGGTGGAGCAGGAGGCTATACTTTTACTTGGCAACCTCAAATCGGACAGGTTACATCATTAGGTTTAATGGATAGTTTGGTAAGTGGTACATATTTATTAACAATAACTGATGCAAATGGTTGCAGAAAAACCTCTTCATCAAATGTCGGAAAAGCTATTGTCCCATTATTATTACCAATTACTACTGTAGCGACAAATTGCTTTGGCGATTCTACCGGTTCAGCTACAATAATTGTTAAGAATGGCGTCCCTCCTTTTATTCCATTCTTATCACCATCATTAGGCTCAGGTTCACTTGATTCTACAATATTTAGTTATTATAATTTACCTGCTGATACATTTATTATCACAATTATTGATGGAAATGAGTGTCCTATGTCTCAATCATTTATAATAACTCAGCCAACTCAAATGATTTTAAATGTTTCAAATTATGATGATTCGTTGTGTATTGGAGAAAAAACTACTTTATCTGTTGCTCCTTCAGGTGGTACACGACCATATTCATACTATTGGCCCGATACCACATTCAGTAATCAAGTTCTTTCATTTCAATTTATAACCGGCGATACAACCTCATCTTATATGGTAATAGTTCAGGATAATAATAATTGTCCGCGAGATACAGCTTTTTACGAAGTATTTGTATATCCTCCATTATCATTATCTGTTAATCCTTTAGACACTTCAATATGTATTGGAGATGATGTTGATGTTACATTAACAATGACAGGCGGAATGGGTACTCCGTATTATTATTTCTGGTCAGATTTGAATTATCCCGATACTATAAATCCTAGACCATTATCGCCTCAAGATACAACTGAATATTTTATATATGGAAAAGACGAATGTGGTACTGTAAGTGATACTGTTTCTACAATAGTAAATGTTTTGACATTGCCATCAGCAAAAATTCATGGCGATACAATAAATGGTTGTTATCCTTTAACTGTCGATTTTAATAATATTTCTCATCAAACAGGTTATACATATAATTGGAATTTCAACGATAATTCTTCTTCAACTTCTACAGATTCAATGCCTTCATATACATTTGAAGACCCAGATAAGTACGATATTTATTTAACCGTTACAAATGCCGAAGGATGTTCTAAGGT
>MENC01000268.1:0-13490 GCA_001768155.1 Bacteroidetes bacterium GWA2_30_7 | reverse complement strand
TATGGCTTCAATATGGAATTGGCAATTTGGAGACGGTGATGTTAGTTTTGATAGTATTAATATTGAGCATCAATATTCTGATGCTGGAATTTTCAATGTGCTGCTTACTGTTTGGAACGAATATGGTTGTGTTGACACAATATCACATCCTGTAACAGTATTGGAAAATTATACATTCTATGCTCCAACTGCGTTTACACCTGAATCTCAAGCAAATCCATATTTTTATTTCAGAGGAACCGGAATAGACAAAGATAATTTCCATTTGTATATTTATGACCGATGGGGAGAATTAATATTTGAGACAGAAGTATTCTATGATACTGATTATAATCCCGATACTCGTGGAAGATGGGACGGTAAAGTGAAAAATGGAAGTAAAATAGCCGAAACAGGTGTTTATACTTGGTATGTAATCTATAAAGATGTAAATGGTAAGTCCCACGATGAAACTGGTTCGGTAACATTAATAAAATAAATTCAGAAATGTAGGAAATGCAATAGTTTGTTATATTTTTACTATATGCTGATTATTTTAGGATTTAGGGATTTATAATTTTGATTTACAGCGTCATCAATAATTTAGCAATATAACAATTTAGCTTACGAACTTTTCCTTTTAACAAATTGATTATAGTCGAAAATAAGTGAATTGTAAAACATTTCGGCGACTTTTTTTGCACCTTCGTAACTAAAGTGTGTATAATCTTTAGCAGCTAAGGTTGGTTGGTGATTAACCCAGCTTGGCATCGAATTTTGTCCGCCCATTGCCTGATATAAATCCCAAAAACCACATTTAGCTTTGAAAGCGGCATTTTTTTGCGCATCACGAATTTGTTCAATAGTTGGGTACGATTCATAAACTTCTTCAACTTTTCTCGACATATCCGAAACTCCAATAACGATTATTGCTGCATTTGGATAAATTTTCTGAACAGTTTTAATCTGATTATAATACCAATTTTCGTAGTATGAATAATCTTTTGAATTGCCTGTAACAATGTTAATTCCGTATTGTAAAATTATTAAACCTGTGTTTAATTTTGATGACATATCTTTTTGAAATTGTAAATCGTTTTTGGTAAATTCTAATCCAGAACTACCACGAAGAGCAAAATTATCAACTAAAATTCCATTATTATCTTCGAACGAAAAACCGTAAAAATTCGGGCTGTCTTTTCCCGAAAATTTTATTGTAACATCGTCGAAATTATTATCCAAATCCCAAATGATTTGCTCTAATTTATCGCTCGACATAATGGTTTTAACATTTTTAAGATTCTCGCCCTGATATAGTTCTGCAATTAACGGAGAATTATTAAAGCCATAATACATTTTACATTTTACAAACTTTCGGTTTGTATTGTATGTTGACTTTGATTTTTCAAATTTGAGCCATGCTTCATGTACAGTGCTATCGTTGCTATTTAAGTCGTTAAACCTTGAAAATAACGACATTATGCCAAATTTTTTATTTTCAATTCCTGCTTTAGCTTTATCAAGAACGGTAAACCGTTTCCAATTATCAGAAGCAGTTTGTTTCATCGAAACAGAATAGTTATAAATTTGAAATGCCGGTAGAAAACCAATTCCTGTTCCACCAAATTGTTTTTGTAATTTATATCGAATATATGACGAAATTCTATCACCTTCGATTTGAGAATCACCATAATGCAGGATTCTAACGGGTTCTTTGCTTTTTTGAGCAGAACTTAGATTTTTAAAAAATCCGTATAGAATATCATTTGCATTTTCGGGATATTCAATATTATGAATTTTAATGTTACTGTCTATTATGATGCTGTTTGCAAGATTTTCAGAAGAGTCAGATTTTTGAACATTTGCAAGGAGTGAATCTGTTGCAATACTTGTTGTGTCAATTGATAATAAGGTAGTTGTATCAACTTTAAGTTCGGCTGAATTTATAATTGCTGAAATATCGGCATAGTGAGTTTTTTTTAGGCTAAAAACTTCTTCAAAACTCGCAAATCGAAGAGTACCAATGTTTTTTATTTTTAAACCATCTTTAGGAAATACAAATGAAAGTGCTGATAATAAGAATAAAACAATTAAAATAAATATACTGGTTTTGATTGGTTTCATTAGTTGAAATAAAAGAGTTTTTACATTAAAATTCTATCTTAAATTTTATGTTCTTGCAACAATTCATTCCATTTTTCTACATGAAAATCTTTTACTTCGGTAGAATTTTTAGCATCAGTAATAAGGTTTTTTGTATAAGCTAAAAGAAAACCTTTGTAATTTTCAATAAATCTGAGATAATATTTCAAACTAGGAATTATTCCATTTGCAATTATTTCAATACCACTATCTTTGTATAATTTAAGAATGAATTTATTGATAAAATCTTCTTCTTCTTTTGAAACAAATGAATTTTTATATGTTGTAAGAATGTAATATCGGTTGATTGTTGTTTTTTCTGATTTTTTTGCAATATCAAAAATCAGGTTTCGGTCAATTGCAATGTTATGTTTAATTTCAACCATTTCAAAAGGAGTATTATTTTTATTCCAAATTTCTACATCTCCAAAACCGTGTTTATCAGATGATGTATGAACATTCAGTAGTTTCAACTCTTTTGTTGAATATCGTTTAACTTCTTTTATTAATTCTTGATAAACAGTATATATAGCAATTACAGGTAATCTTGAACTTAATTTTGTTGCAAAATGAGACTCAAGCATCTTTATTACAGTTGTAATATTAATTATTTCATCAAAATTTACTGATTCAATAGTTTTATCAAAAATTGCATAATGTTGCTTTGATAATACAAATAATTTTGCAAAAATATATTTAAGGCAATCCTTTGGCTTTGCCTTTCCTTTCTCAACAATATCAAATAGTTCAATAAAACTATTTTTTACATTTTTATCTCTGATTTTCAAGTTTTGTCCCTCAGATTTTGTCCATGGAATTTTTTCTCTTGTTGCCAAAGTCAGAAATGCAGATTCTTTGTTTGCATATTTTGGGAAATGCTGTTTGAAAAAAGGAGCAGTTATTTGAGTGTCAAGGCTTCGAGCCGAATAACCTTTGATAAAGTCTGTTCTATGTAATCTTATATCTTGTTCGGGAGTTGTAATTTTTTTAACAAGGCTTGTAACTAAAGCAGATAGAAGTGATTTATTACTGTCTATTTTTCCAATTAATATATCAATGTTTGTTTTTATAACATCAGGAAACTTACTGAACTTATTCTTTTCAACAAGAATTATTGCTTCTGATAATGCTTTTTCCAATATTTCTGTTTCTTTCATGCAAATAATTCTAAAGTATATTCACTAATTTTTTGTAATCTTTCATTGGCAAATGCAACATATTCATCAAATATTTCAATTCCTATATAGTTTCTTTTAAGTCGTTTAGCGACTATTGCTGTTGTTCCTGAACCTAGAAATGGGTCAAGCACAATATCATTTTCTTTTGAAAGTAATCTTATAATTTCTTGTACAACAAACTCAGGATAAACTGCAGGGTGTCCATTTCCTTTAATTGTTTCAACAGTACATTCAATAATATCTCTTCGAAGTGAATTTCCAAAAATTTTAATTAGCGTAAATCCTTTATTATTTATTTGAGTTAACCTCCCACCTGCCTGCCCACCATAAGGTAAAGCATGCATATCGCGTATTTTCATTCTAAAACTTTCTATTGTTCCGTTTTTTGCTTCTATTATTATCTCAGTCAGTTCTTTACGGGCTAATTCTTTTTCTTCCTTACTCAAATTTGATTTTTCAATTAATTCAAAGTATTTTTTTCCAACATCATTTCCTGCTTTCTTTCCGCTTCCATTAAGGTATTTATCTTTATAATCTAAAAAAGCATCTTTATTAAAATAATAGTTGTTTGATTTTGCAAATATGAAAAACGGCTCTTTAGAGGATACAAGTTTTTTAGGGTCTTGTTTTGGTGAAGGATTTACTTTCACCCAAGTCAGTTCATTAATTAATTTTACTTTCTTCTCATTTTGTACTTCAATGGCAAAACGATAGGGAACTAATAATAAATTTCCATCAATGTATTTGTCTCCAATGTTAAAAACAATTGTTCCTGTTTCTTTAGTTACTCTGACACATTCGTTAAAAATTTGCTTGAGATTATATACATATTCATCAACTGTTTTTTCATTACCAATCCCAATATTTCCGTAATCTCTTTGTTGAAAATAAGGTGGGCTAGTAATTACTAAGTCAATACAATTACCAGGTAGTTTTCTTAAAACCTCCAAAGAATCTCCACAATGAATTTTATTAATTTCGTCTTGTAATAGCATATTATCTACTTGGTTTTATGATTGATGTTTTTGTAAGTAAATGTTTGTAACCTAGTTAAATTAAATTACTACTTTTTCTTAATTTTTAATACTTGTCCGGGTTTAAGTGATTTTGAATTTTTAATATTGTTTAATTCCATAATATCAGTATTTGAAACACCGGGGAATCTCTTTGCTATTTCCCATAAGTTATCGCCTGACTTTACCTTATAGTAAACAAATTCATCATTTTGCTCGTTAGTTGAGCTTATATTTTCGCTTTTAGGTTCTTCTGTTTTAACACTTGTACTGCCTGCATCAGCAAGTACTTGATTTGAAGAGTTTTTCGGAACATAAACAATTAATTTCTGTCCAACCTTAATAAGGTTTCTATGAATATTATTCCAATATTTTAGGTTATTTACATTTACATTATATTTTCGTGCAATTGCTGTTATATTGTCGCCAGACCTGACTTTATATGAAATAGCCTCAAGATTGTCTGATGGCGGGTCGGGTATAAAATTACCTTTGCCATTCTTTGAAGGTATTACGCAAGGTTTAGTTACAAAAAATATAGAATCTTTGTATAAAAAAATCGAATCGCTTAAATCTAAGAACCTTGTTGTGTATTCAGATGGCAAAGTAAGAGAGTATGTTTCATTTTTTGCAGGAATTATATCTTTTCGATATTGTGGATTCAAATCGCGAAGCATATCCATTGGAATATTTAAAACTTCAGAAATTTGTCCAAAGTGTAAATCTTCTGTAATCATAATTGTATCAACAGCAACAGGGAAATTAATTTTTTTAGGAACAATATTATGCTCTGAATAATAATTCATTACATAGGTTGCAGCAATATAAGCCGGAACATAACCTCGTGTTTCTTTTGGCAGATAATGATAAATTTCCCAGTAGTTATTTTTACCTTTTGAGCGTTTAATTGCTTTGTTTACATTTCCTGGTCCACAATTATATGCTGCAATTGCTAAAATCCAATCGTCATAAATTTTATAAAGGTCGCTAAGAAATTGTGCTGCGGCTTCGGTTGATTTTATTGGGTCTCTTCTATCGTCAACAAATGTATTTACGTTTAGTTTATAGATTTTCCCTGTTGTGTACATAAATTGCCACAATCCGGCAGCTCCGGCACGTGAGGTTGCTCCCGGATTCAAAGCTGATTCAATAATTGCAAGATATTTTAATTCTAATGGAAGGTTATATTTATCTAAAATTTCTTCAAAAATCGGAAAATAATAATTGGTTAAACCAAGCATTATTTCTACTCTTTTTCGATGTTTTATAGTGTAAGCGTTTATATAATCTCTTACTTTTTCGTTATATGGTAAACCAACTAAAGTTGATAATTTATTTAATCGCGATATGTAAATAGAATCTGAAAATGAAGGTAACGAATTAAGATATACGGTGTCTTCAGAAACATCAGCATATTTGGAGTAATCTGATGTTAAAGAGTTGCTTATGTACCATAAGTTAAGTAAGCTGTCGAGATTATTTATTATCTCGTTATTTTCAATTTCATTTTTTAAAGAATCTATGTCTTTATTGTTATCAGCAAATAAGTTTAAGCTGATAAAAATTGAAATTATGCATATAAAAATTATTTTTATAATCATGATTTTAAAATTTTAAACACAGCTTTACTCCAAGCTGTGAGCCATTAATTGAATTATTTATAGTTGGATTAAGTTTTAATGATAAATCATTACTAATATCATAGTCAAAGAAGTTTGCATCTACACTTGCATCTATAATATTTAATACATAAACTACTGATAAAAAAATTATATTCATATCTCTGTACCGTCTCCATTTATTCATTTCAGTTTCAACATCGCTTGCAGAAAAGTCAGGATATGGGTCAATTGTCGATTCATCTTTATCAGTTTTAAAAATGTAAGCTTCACGATATTTCAGGTAAACTTTACGATTATCTAACGTAAAATAAATCAATGTTCCCATACCAACATATAAAACAGGCACTTTCCAGTATTTTTTGTTGTAAACCTGCCCCGAACCCGGAACCACCATAGACATTAACGAAGCTAAAGTTGGAGAATGCTTGTGTTTTAAGGTGTCGGTTGCAGTTGAATCTTTTTGAGCAAAAATATTTAAGCCATAAAAAACAAATAAACAGAGCATTATGAAATGTCTGTTTAAGTTATTTGAAATATTTATTTTTTGATTATTTCTCAAATTTTAATTATTTACTTGTCATTTTTCACAAGGTTGTTTATGATAACTTGTGTTATTAATTTTCAAAGCTAAAACTTTATTTTTAAACTGTAAAGAATTTTATTTATTCATTTTTAAGTTGTTACCTGATAGATTATTGGTTTATATCTAGGCTTGGGGATTGGCTTCCCTTCTTTTTTAGCCGCTTCGAGCCAGAGTTCTTTTGCTTTTTCAACTTCTTGCAAAGCTTCATAAGGAATTTCTCCATAAGCAGCACAATTCTTTAAATCGGGTATGTCGGCAATATATCCTTTATCATCTTCGCTATAGAAAATATTAATGTGATAATCTTTCATTGTTTAATCCTCCATTTTTAAATTATATTTTTCAATTAGTTCCAAAAATTGTTTTATCTGATAAGGCTTTGCTTTTCCTTTTACGTTTTGTATATTAATAAGTTCGGTAACATCCTTATGAACGAATATATGATGACTCCCATTTGTACGTGATAAATAAAACCCATAAGCATATAATAATGACGTGATTTCATCAAAACTGATATTTCTGGAACCTGAAAGAACTTTATTTAAAAGTTTTAGTTTCTTCACGTGTTTTAGTATTTTATTGTCATGTTACGCAAAAAAATAATTTATACTGCAAGCGTGAAATAAATCTTGAATAGAAATATAATATTTTTGGTTAACTATCCTTATGCCTAATGTCAGTTATTTATTTTATCAATTATTGATACAATCCTCTCCAATTCATCGTCAGTATTGAAGTTTATAACGATTTTCCCCTTCCCTTTATTGTCCCGTTGAAATGCTACGCGTGTTCCAAAATAATTTGAAAGATGATTTTTAAGATTTGAATATTCTTCAGGAATTAATTTAGATTTTGTAACCGTCTCTTTTTTAATTTCTTCCTCTACACTAAGTTCTCTAACAACTTCTTCAATTTTACGAACCGAAAAATCGTATTTTATTGCTTCGTGATATATCATTAATTGAGTTTCAGGGTCTTCAATGTTAACAATTGCACGAGCATGTCCCATTGAAATTTGTTTATTTCTTAATCCGAGTTGAATTTCGGCAGGCAATCTTAATAATCGTAAATAATTTGCAACGGTGCTGCGTTTTTTTCCAACTCTGTCGCTCAAATTTTCCTGCGTTAAATTACATTCTTCAATCAATCGCTGGTAACTAATTGCTACTTCAATTGCGTTAAGGTCTTCACGTTGAATGTTTTCGATTAATGCCATTTCAAGCATTCCCTGCTCATCGGCAGTTCTGATGTATGCAGGAATTTTTAATAAACCGGCTTTTTTCGATGCTCTTAACCTTCGTTCGCCTGTAATTAATTGAAATATACCTTCTTCGGTTTTTCTTACTGTAATTGGCTGAATTATACCAACTTGTTTAATCGATTCGGCAAGTTCGTCAATTAAATCTTCGTCAAATTCTTTACGTGGTTGAAAAGGGTTTACTTCAATTTTATCAATTTCAATTTCATTAATTAATTCAATTGTATGAGTTTTATGTACAGCTTCGTCAATTAAAGCTCCTAATCCACGTCCTAATACTGGTTTTTTTGGTGTCATAGTTCTGTAATATTTTCTATAATTTTTTCTGCGTTATTCATTTTAGTGAGTTCGTTTTTTTGTAAAAACTCACGCGAAAGACTTAAATAATTTTTTGAACCTGTTGATTCGGCATCGTAAAATAAAATTGGTTTACCAAAACTTGGAGCTTCGCCTAATTTTACATTTCGCTGAATTATTGTTTCAAAAACCATTTGTTGAAAATGTTGTTTTACTTCGGCAACTACCTGATTGGCAAGTCTTAATCGGGAATCGTACATTGTTAATAGGAAACCTTCAATTTGTAATTCAGGATTAAGTCTGTTTTGAATAAATTTTATTGTATTTAATAGTTTTCCAAGACCTTCTAATGCAAAATATTCGCATTGAACAGGAATAATTACTGTGTTTGAAGCTGTTAGTGCATTAACAGTAAGTAATCCCAACGATGGAGAGCAATCAATAATGATAAAATCGTAATTGGTTTCGATTTTTTCGAGCATGAATTTCATCATTTTTTCTCGGTTTGGAAGGTTAACCATTTCTATTTCAGCACCAACCAAATCGATATGCGAAGGCAAAACGTCTAAAGTTTCAATTTCTGAATTTAAAATAATGTCTTTTGGATTTATTCCATCAATCAAACATTCGTAAATGCTTGTTTTAATTGTTTTTACGTCAAATCCCATTCCTGATGTTGCATTTGCCTGAGGGTCTGCATCAATCAATAAAACTCTGTGTTCCAATGCAGCCAGACTTGAAGCGAAATTTATTGCAGTTGTGGTTTTTCCAACTCCGCCTTTTTGATTAGCAATTGCTATAATTTTAGCCATTTTAATAATTTTATTTAAAAGCAAAGTTATCTTTTAATACTAAAACTATCTTTTGAATGGAAGTTGAATTTTAAACAATGGAAGGAATTTTTATTAACAAAAGTGATTGATGCAGATTTTTATGATGGTTATGATTAAGAAATATCAATATTTAATATCAGCACTAAAGACTATTTATAATAAATAAGGATAAAAAGCATCTTCAATATGTTCAATATCAGCTTTATTTCCAGAATAAACTATTGAAATAATATCAAATCTGATATTATTATTCAAATTATTTTGCTCAATATATGCCTGAGCTGCAGCGATTAAATGCTTTTGTTTTTTAATTGTAACTGCTTCAGCGGGGTTGATTATTGAATTTTTTTTTCGAGTTTTTACTTCCACAATTACGATAATATTATCAATTTTCGATATAATATCAATTTCTTTATGTGCAAATCGCCACTTTTTTTCAAGTATTTTATAACCTTTTTTTAGAAGATAAGCAACCGCCAATATCTCCCCTTCGTCTCCTATTTTTATATTGTTGGTCATTAAAAAAAATATTTTCGTCAAAATGAAACTATTAAAAAAATGCTTCGTATAACAAATTGTTTTAAAAAAGTAAAGTTAATGATTCGGTCAGTATTTTTTTCGTTTTTTCTTCTGTTTTATATTTTAAATATTTATTGTCAACCAAAAGGAGGGGGCATTTCAGTTGAGAAGCAATTTGAGGGGAGTATAAATTTTATCAAAAAAACTTTAGATGATACAACATTTTATGTTTATCGTGTAAAAGGGCGTAAAATTAGAATTGATATTAAAGAAAATTCATTAAATTCTAATTCTATTGAAAACTATTTACTTTTTGATTTAGATAAAAAATCAATTACTGCAATAAGTCCAAGTCGTAAATTATATATTCCAATTCAAGCATCTGAGTATAAAAAGGCTGATGAAAAAAAATTTATTATTGTAAAATCGAATAATAAAAAATTAGTCAATGGTTATCAATGCTTTCAATGGAGAGTAAAAAATGTAGAACAAAAAACAGAGATAACTTATTGGGTTGCTACAGAAAATTTTGCATTTTTTGAAGATTTATTAAAATTATGGAATCGTTCTGAAAAACATGCGGTTTTTTATTTACAGATACCCGAAATTTATGGTTATTTTCCAATGGAATCAATTGAAAGAACTCTTTTAAGAGATGAAAAAATGAAACTTTTAGTAACTAGCATTCAAAAAACAAAAGTAG
This sequence comes from Bacteroidetes bacterium GWA2_30_7, assembly GCA_001768155.1. Lineage (GTDB taxonomy): Bacteria > Bacteroidota > Bacteroidia > Bacteroidales > GWF2-33-38 > GWA2-31-9. The sequence goes on along the minus strand of MENC01000268.1, from coordinate 3,363 downwards.
AAGATAGTCTTTTCAATATTCCCAAAGATTATAAAAGTTACGACCAGTAAGAGTTAGAAATTCTTAGCCTCTAAATTCAATTTTTTTTGATTATTTAAGTGATGATAAATAGTCGTTAAATAATTTTTCGCCAATTATTCCCGAATAAGCAAAAAAATCAGTATTTAAACTACATTTTCTATTGTATTTAATTTCTTGCAAAGTATTAAGATTTATTATTTTACCACCTACAGCATTTAAAATAGCCTGACCTGCAGCAGTATCCCATTCGCTTGTTGGACCAAAACGGGGATAACATTGTGCAATTCCTTCGGCAACAAGGCAAATTTTAATAGCACTTCCTATGTTTAAAATATTTACTTGATTTTTATAATTGCTTTTAATGAAATTGATAAAACTTTGAGTTTTTTCATTCAAATGCGAACGACTTGCAGCAATTATAATATTATCAGATGGTTCTATTGTATTTAATCTTTTAGCTTTTTTCAAAAACTCTTTGAAATTATTATAATTAATTACTGAAATTAATCTTGATTTATAAGCTTTTGAGCTATTAATATTGAAATAAATTTCGCTTGTAACAGGAGAATAAACTACACCAAAAATTACTTTTGATTTGTATGCAAAAGCTATATTTATAGAAAATTCGTCATTTTTTTTGATAAATTCTTTTGTTCCGTCTAATGGGTCGATAATCCAATAGTAATCCCATTTTTTACGAATATTGTAATCGATTTCAGAATCTTCTTCTGATAAAAATGGGAAATTTGCAACTTTCAGCGTTTTCTTAATTATTTCGTTTGATAATTTATCGGCTTGGGTAAGTGGCGAACTATCTGATTTATATTCTATATCGAAGTCTTTTGAATAAATTTCTTTTTGAATAATTCCGGCTTTGAATGCAGAATTTATTGCTAAAATTAATAATTGTGTTAAATCTGCTTTGGACATTTTATAAATACATGATACTTAATATAGTAACAGCAACAATCATGTAAATAATTGTAAGTGGAAATCCAAATTTGAAAAAATCTTTAAAAGAGTAGTTGCCAGGTCCGTAAACCATTAAATTAGTTTGATATCCGATAGGAGTCATAAAATTAGCAGCAGAAGCAAATGCAACAACTAATGCAAAAGGGAGAGGATTTAAGCCAAGATTTACTGCCGTAGTCAATGAAATAGGAAATAAAATTGCTACTGAAGCTTTGTTCGTGATAAAGGCTGCTAAAACAGTAGTAATTAAATATATGCCAGATATTACCGCATATTTTCCAAATGGAATAAATAATGTTATAATTAAGTTAGATATTTTATCGGCTACACCGGTTTTTATCATTGCAGTACCAAGAGCAAGTGATAGAGCAATAATTATTGCAAGATTATAATCAATGCTTTTATATAAATCGTTTGGTGATGCAACTTTTATGAAAAGTAAAAGAATTATCAAAATAATTAAAGCCATAAACAATGAAATTAATCCTAATGCAGATAATAATATTGCAGCTACAAGCCCACCAAGCATTATAATTACTTTGTAAGCTTCAATTTTTCGTATATCTCTGATTTTTGATATAAAATAAAAATCTAAAGTATCGTTTGAACGGTCAATAAAATCGGCACCGGTTAAAAGTAAAATTGCATCTCCTGCTCTTAATTTAACACTTCCTATTTTCCCAGTTATTTTTTCCCCATTTCTATGAATTGCAATAATTGCAGCATCGTATTTGCCTCTAAAATTTGCCTCTTTTACTGATTTGTTGATTAAAGTCGAATTATGCGATATTACTAATTCAACTACTTCTGTATGAGATTTTTTATGCAACATACCAACCTCTGGAAATGTTAGTCCAGAATTTGGACTTATTAACTCGGCAATAGTTTCGGTTTCACCTGTAAATAAAAGAATATCACCTTCTTTTAATTTTTCGGTATGCGATACAGCTGTAATGCTAATTTCATTTCGTCTTATTTCGAATAAATACAATCCATTTAAGTTTCTTAATCCGGCTTCTTCTATTGATTTTCCAATGAATTTTGACCCATGCCTGATTTGTGCTTCTACAATATATTTTCTTGAGTTAGCCGAAAATTCGGTAATGGCATCTGCTTTAGATGGAAGCAGCTTATTTCCAAAGAAGTACATATAGAAAAACCCAATTATTAACATTGGTAAACCAACAGCAGTAAAATCAAACATTCTTAATGATTTGAGTTCAGGAGCGATATTTTGTTCCATAACTAAACCGTTAACTATTAAGTTAGTAGATGTTCCAATTAATGTTGCACATCCACCTAAAATAGTTGCATACGAAAGTGGAATTAATAATTTTGATGGAGAAATATTATTTTTTTTACACCATGTATGTACATAAGGCATCATTACTGCAACCAAAGGAGTATTATTTAAGAATGCCGAAAATCCACCAATTAGAAAGGTCATTCTGCTTAAAAAACCTTTATAATTATTTGTTTTATTGAAAATTCTATCAAAAATTATTTCAACAACATAGGTTTTTCGAATAATATCGCCAACTAACAGCAACATTATAATTACAATAATTTGCTCATTAGCAAAGCCGCTTAATATTTCAGAAGGGGTTAGAATTTTAAAAAAACCTAGTACTACAACAGCAATAATAAATGTAAAAGCAGGTCCAATAATTTCCCAATAAAGAGATATTAAAATAAATACAATAATCAAATAAACTAAGACTTCGCTAAAAACTTGCATTTTAATAATTAATGTAATGATTTATTGTGTCAAATGGAATAGTTAAAATTGAATCGGAATATTCTTTTAAAACGTTATTTTTTTTAACAGAGTAATTTATAATTAAATTATAAGCTCCATAAGTGCTACACTTTTTGATAATATCAATATTTTGTCCAGTGTATGTAAAACTTGAATCGGTACAACATTCAAAGCAATTATTTTGAAAATTAGCAATTTTGTATGTAAATAAATCTTGATTATTAAAGGCTGAGGTATTTTTAATAAATAACTTTATAAATGCCTTTGAATGTAATCTGAAATTAAAAACATTATCCCCTTTAGAAATTTCATCAGTTTTGTATTCAGCAAAATGCTGAAAGTAATTGTCCTTTGATAATTCTATTTTAAAATCTGAAACTTTAATATTTTCAATATCAATCGAATAGTTGCCTTGTGCATCTGAAATTGTAGAACCTAAATTTGAATATGCGTTTGACCAAGTGCCAGATTCAATTTTTTTTCCAGATAATACAACTTTTACATTTTGCAAAGGGATATTCTGCTCATTATCATAGATTTGACCAAAAACAACTATGTGTTCTTCTTTTCTTTTACAAGAAAAAGTTAAAAGAGCCATGAAAAATAAGCAA
>MENC01000267.1:29302-37039 GCA_001768155.1 Bacteroidetes bacterium GWA2_30_7 | reverse complement strand
GGATTATTTCAGGATTTTGATGATATTAAGGAAGATTTAGTAGATAAACTCTATACTGATCCAGCCGCTTTTCCATTTCATAGAGCTACTCGACCAGCATCTATTTCAACTCAACTAATACAACAAGAAGATAGTAGCAGTGGGAAATATGCACTCAAGATAACATTCGATTCGCAAGGTTATGGAGCCAATATTACATTTCGTTGTAAAGGTTCAGTGCCCGCTAATGCAGAGAATGCTTCCTATTTGGTTTTTAAAGCGAAATATATTCCTATAGGTGCTTCTTATAATTCTGTTGGTCTGAAGATTCGGATATTTGATAATGATGGCGAAATTTGGGCTATTACACATAGAGAAGGTATTATTAAAGATGATTTTGAAACACAAGATATAGAAATACCGAAATCAGACAAACTTAAAGATTACAGACTTGATTTGAAATTTTATCGTGATGAACGTACTCAATGGAAATTTGATTATGACGGAAATGCAAAAGGTGGGGACCTTACTCCATCATTTGAAAAAATATCAAGAATCACATTTGATTTTTTACCACGTGGGATAGAAGGGGTATTAATTCTTGATGATATAAGATTTGAATGAAAACAGTATATCAAAATCATGTCGGCCACTTGGCGAACAACCACATACACGGGACACACAACATAAAATACGTTAACACACCGACAAAAAACTCATTGACAGTTGACAGTGAAATATAAAATAATAATATCTTTGTGATATGAATGACAAGAACCGCCAGTGCATAACAGGGGCTTAAAAGAAATGGCGTGGGACGAGCAAATTTGAAAGTTTGTGCATTTAATTTACTTTTGTGCGGGCAGACAGTGAAAAAACAACAGAATAAAAATTGACACTATATTTGTTTATAGTACATAGACTAATATGACAGTTTTCGAAACATTAGAATTACCTGAATCAGATTCAAGGCCTCACCTTCAAAAATTATATCAAATAATAGATGAATGCTGGTTTAGATTACTTTGGCGAGAATTTTTGGCACCATCAAAATCTCCAGAATATTTCAAGAAAAAAATTGATAAATCTTGGAATGTATACACTAGGAAAATAATTGATATCCATCTTTGTTATGACAACGAAAATATACAAAGGGAAATCGAAGGTGCATTTATTTGTTATGGATTCTCTGAACCCTTTATCGAAGAATTAATATTAAATCCAGAATTTTTGTCACTGCTGAAAGAAGCACCAAGTTTTAATGACTTTTTATTGGGAATTCAAGAAGTATATTACGAACACAAACGAATAGGGTCAAGCTACAATGAAATAATAGATAGCTTGTTACGTCATTGGTTTTATTGTAAAGATCGTGTTGTGTCAATTTCTAAAGGTCTTGTTAGCTCATTACACGATATTGATCAGGAATTCATGCTTTGGCTTAAAAATAATACTCATAAACTTGATCAAATTTCATGGGACGCATTCGAAAAAATTACTGCAGAGGTGTTTGCAAGTAAGGGATATAAAGTTGAACTTACAGGAAGAAACCAAAACAAAAGTGCAGATGTAATTGCAATTCGAAATGACGAATTCGGTATCGAAACAAAATATTTAATTGAATGCAAAAGGTATTCATCTAAGAAAAGAATTGGAATGGAAATCGTTAATGGAGTTATTGGCGCGGCTGTGAGAGCTAAAGTTGATCATGCATTTCTAGTTACTACAAGTTCTTTTACAAGTAATGTTATTAAAAGAAAAGCAGAATTGAGTGAGCTTAATCTACAGATTAAAGATGGTCACGAAATTAAAGAATGGTTAAAATGTTATAAAGTAAGGTCTGATGGTGGTTTATGGCTATCCAAAACATGGGACAATTCGTCATTAATTTGAAATCAAACTTTTAAGATTTGTAGGGGAAAATTATAAACATTGGATATCTTCTTGAAATTTAATATAAATTGACAAAAGAAATCAAAAAAGACAGCTGGTAACACACGGTTAAAATTTAGCGGGCTGTTATGGGCAACATGACACGAATAACAAATATCAGGCATTATAGCGGTTTGACAATAACTGCAAGAAAATACCCACTAAATCCAACATTCAACCTTTACCAACAACCCTACAAAGACTGATTACTACCAAATGATTAATTTTCCATATTAAAATAAAGCGATATGAAAAAGACAAAGCTAATACTAGCAATAACAATTATTATTTATGCAAGTAGTGTTTTTGCACAAAATAAATTTGACTATCTTATTTTCCCCGACACTGCTAAACGAATCATCCTTGTAGTTTCAAAAGACAGTATTAATTCTGAATTTCTTTCTGGAATAGAACTGGAAAAAAATAACTCTTTTGCTCAAAAAATATTCAATGAGTTGAATCTTCCGTTTCATCAGTCGGTAATTAGATTAAATCAATGTAGTAGAAATTTATCTGCAAATACTGATGGACCAAATGTATTGTACATTTCAAAAAATGAAGGAGGATTTCCCAGACATGGGTTAGCGATACTGAATGAAAACAAAGTTGTAGAATATCCAAACCTCAATTATGTTGATTTGGTTGTGTGGGAAGATAAATTTGAAGATGGTGCAATTGATATATATTCGCATGAACTCGGACATGTGATGATGAATAATATTTGGGATAGCTTTCCCGATTACAAGTCGCATAAACAGCATGTTAGTATGGGAGTAACGGATTATTACAAAGCATTTACTGAAGGTTGGGGAATACACTTTCAACGACTTGCTTTTGATAATATTCCTTTGTATCAGTTAGGTTTTTACAGCATATTTGATTTCGATAGAAATAACAAATTGTGGCATTCAAATGTTGATAAGGAACTCCGTATAAATGCAATTTTAAATAACAGATATATCTTTAAAAAGTTATTGCCGTCAAATGTCAGCATAGATACCCTGACAATCGAAGAAATTATTTTATTGGAGCATACATCTGCAATATTTGATTACACAAAAATAAAGAATGCTCAACAGATGCTTGCATGTGAAGGAGTATTAGCAACTATTTTTTATAGAATTAATTCAAATAAGATTTTACAAAATACTTATCAGAAAAATGAATTTTATAATCACTTTCTTTATTCACCAATTCCTGAAGGTATATCACCTAAAGATATTTTCACACCTTTTGAAAATGTTATGCTTAAAAACTTTTGGATTTGGAATAAGATTAAAAAAATAGATTTTGATAAACATCAGATAATGATTGAATTTATTAAAGAATGGTGCAGTTCTTTTCCCGAGGATAAAGCCGAAATAATTAAACTTTTCGTGTCAATTACAATTGGTAAAACCATAAATAATTCTCTGAGTAAGATTTATGAAAAAATGTCATGGTATGGAAGCATTGGTGACTATCAACAATATAAATTATACAGCAGTTTGTATGTAAAAACATTTATCGAAATAAAAGAACAGCTTCTTTCAGATATAAATTCTTTAGAAAAAAATATTGGTCCGGAATTGTGGATAGAGAATAGTAAAGTTCAGATTAGAACTACTTTATGGAACAAGGAAAACAAAATGTCTCTTTATATTAATATAAATACTGCTTCTGAGAATGAAATCGCCTCGTTTTGGGAAATGGATATGTCAAAAGCAAAAATGTTTATTGAAAAACGTGAAGAAATTGGTTACTTCAAATCTTTTGAAGAAGCTGCAAAATTTGGATATATCTTCAATTAAAGTTGTTATGTATAAACGTATAATGTTTTATCTTTCAGGATACACACCATGTACAAACCATTAAACCCCCGCTGGTCAGGATTTGCAATCCCGACCACATATTATAAGCATTTGAAATGCTTCTTCGGTCTTCCTTTAAATCTATTTTCAACTTATTAAGTTAGATTACAGCTTTTTATTTATTTTTGTTCGCAAAGAATTATTTAAACGCTATAATTTTAAGAGCAATTTTAAAAACTATTCAATCAATGAAAAAAACATTTTTTACATTATTAATATTATTTATTTCAATAACAACCTACTGCCAGACAAATGAAATAACCCCAAAATATAATTTTGATTTTGAAATTACCGAAAAAGGAAGCCCAACAGGTTGGAATTATTTCGGTGGATCGAATTATAAACTTTCTTTGGACACAACTAATGTAAAAAGTGGAAAATATTCTGCTTCTATTGAATACAAAGACGGAAATTCAGATTATAAAGCCTGGGCATTTACAATTCCAGACAATTATGCAGGGAAGAAAATAACTCTTTCGGGTTATATTAAGACTGAAAACGTAACAGATGGATATGCTGGACTATGGATGAGAATTGACCCTTCTATTGCTTTTGACAATATGAAAAAAAATGGAGTCAAAGGCACAAATAATTGGACAAAATATGAGATAACCCTAAAAATGAATCCTAAAAAAACAGAACAAATTGTTATAGGGGGATTATTAGTTGGAAAAGGTAGAATGTGGTTAGATGATTTAAACATTACTATTGATGGAAAGGAAATTAAAGACCTAAAACCTATCGAAAGAAAAGTATTCAATGCCGAAAAAGATAAAGAATTTGATACCGGCTCTCAAATTACAAGTATTTCAATTGATAAAAGTCAAATTGAAAATCTAAAAACACTTGGATTAATTTGGGGTTTTTTGAAATACTATCACCCAAATATTGCCAAAGGTGAATACAACTGGGACTATGAACTTTTTAGGATTTTACCGAAAGTACTAAATTCAGAAAATAAAATTAATCGTGACGAAATTTTAGTTAAATGGATTGACAGTTTTGGAAAGTTTGCAGCAGGTAAAAAACCTAAAGCAATATCACAAGAAATAAAATTGGAACCTGATTTAGATTGGATTAAAAATTCTTCCTATTCTGATGAGCTTATCACTATACTTTTGAAAGTTAAAAATGCAAAAAGATCAAAAGAGAATTATTATATAGGATTGCATCCAGGTGTCGGTAATCCTGATTTTAAAAATGAGAATTCTTACTCCTCAATGAAATATCCAGATTCGGGATTTCGCCTTTTGGCTTTATATAGATATTGGAATATAATTCAATACTATTTCCCTTATAAAAACCTAATTGAGGAAGATTGGAAAAATGTATTAGAAGAATTTATTCCGAAAATTATTAATGCAAATAATGAAACTGAATATACACTTACGGTTTTAGAACTTATTGGTAAGGTTCACGACACTCATGCAAATATATGGGGCAGCAACCAAGCATTAAATAGTTATTTAGGTCTAAATAATGCTCCTATCGAACTTACTTTTATTGAAAACAAAGCAGTGGTTACAAGTTATCATGATAAAAAGCTGGGAATTGAAACTGGATTAGAAATTGGCGATGAAATAACATCAATTAATAATCGGCAAATTGAAGAAATTATAAAGGATAGACTAAAATATACACCTGCATCAAATTTTACAACTCAATTAAGAGATATTGCTCCTAACCTTTTAAGAACAAATGATACAATAATTAACATCGAATTTGTTAGAAATGATTTAAAGGAAATTAGAACATTAAAAACATTTTCTATGCAGGAAATCAAAATCTTAAAAAAATATCAAGTTTCTGATACCTGTTTTAAATATATAAACAATAACATTGCATATATAAACAATGGCTCACTTAAAAGGGATTATTTGCCTCAGATTTGGAAAGAATTAGAAAATACAAAGGGGCTTATTATAGACATTCGGAATTATCCCTCTGATTTTCCAATTTATGATTTGAGTAGATATTTAATGCCTGAAAGTAAGACATTTGTTAAATTCACTGTAGGTCAAATAGAAAATCCTGGACTTTTTACCTATACAAAATCATTAAGCGTTGGAAGGCAAAATAAAGATTATTATAAAGGGAAAGTCGTTATTTTGATAAATGAGATTTCGCAAAGTTCAGCAGAGTTTCACGCTATGGCTTATAGAGTTAATCCTAACACAACTGTAATAGGTTCGACAACAGCAGGGGCAGATGGAAATGTATCGCAATTATACTTGCCTGGTGACATAAGAACAATGATTAGCGGTATTGGGGTTTATTATCCTGATGGAAAAGAAACACAAAGAATAGGTATTGTTCCTGACATTGAACTTAAACCGACAATTCAAGCAATTAAAAAAGGACAAGATGAATTGATTGAAAAAGCAATACAAGTAATAAATGGACAATAGAAAAACGGTTTGTAACATGGGTTTGGCAAAAGTGGCTACAGAAAAAATTTTGGGAATAAAAAGCCGTTCATTAAAAACGGCTTTTTTATAATTAATTAGATGATTATTACATCATTCCGCCCATGCCACCCATACCACCCATTCCGCCCATTCCCGGGTTCATTGGAGGCATTGCAGATGCTTCTTCTTTTTCGTCTGCTAAAACACATTCGGTAGTTAAAAACATTCCTGCAATTGATGCAGCATTTTCTAACGCTACTCTTGCAACTTTTGTTGGGTCGATAACGCCTGCTTTAAATAGATTTTCATAAACTTCAGTTCTTGCATTAAATCCAAAATCATCTGTTCCTTCTTTAACTTTTTGAGCAACAACAGCACCATCAGCACCTGCATTTATAGCAATCTGACGAAGTGGTTCTTCTAATGCCCTTTTAATTATTTCAATTCCGGTAGTTTCATCAGCGTTTGAGCCTTTTAAGTTTTCTAAGTCGGTAATTGCTCTAACATAAGCAACTCCGCCGCCGGCGATAATTCCTTCTTCAACAGCAGCTCGTGTTGCACTTAATGCATCGTCAACTCTGTCTTTCTTTTCCTTCATTTCAACTTCGGTAGCAGCACCGATATAAAGAACAGCCACACCGCCAGCTAATTTAGCAAGACGCTCCTGTAGTTTTTCTTTATCATAATCAGATGTTGAAACTTCTATTTCTTTTTTAATTTCTGAAACTCTGGCTTGTATAAGATTTTTATCACCTGAGCCATTAACTATGGTTGTATTTTCTTTATCAATAACAACTTTTTCTGCTCTTCCAAGCATTGTAATATCTGCATTTTCTAACTTCATTCCTTTTTCATCAGAAATAACTGTTCCATTTGTAAGAATTGCAATATCTTCGAGCATTGCTTTACGTCTATCGCCAAATCCCGGAGCTTTGATAGCAGCTATTTTAATTGTTCCACGCATTTTATTTACTACCAAAGTTGCTAATGCTTCGCCTTCAACATCTTCAGAGATAATTAACATTGGCGAACCAGATTGAGCAACCGGCTCAAGTGTTGGAAGTAAATCCTTCATATTCGATAATTTCTTATCGTAAATTAAAATGTAAGGATTTTCTAAAACAACATTCATTTTTTCGGCATCTGTAATAAAATAAGGCGAAATATAACCTCTGTCGAATTGCATACCTTCTACAACTTCTACAGTTGTTTCAGTTCCTTTTGCTTCTTCAACAGTAATAACGCCTTCTTTTTTAACTTTTTGCATTGCTTCGGCAATTAGTTTTCCGATAGTTTCATCGTTGTTTGCCGAAATTGATGCAACTTGCTGAATTTGATTGCTGTCTTCGCTTATTTTCTTACTTTGTTTTTTAAGACTTGCTACAACTGCTGTAACTGCTTTATCAATACCGCGTTTTAAATCCATTGGATTTGCACCGGCAGTAACATTTTTTAAACCAACCTGAATAATAGATTGTGCTAAAACTGTAGCTGTAGTTGTGCCATCACCGGCATCATCACCGGTTTTAGATGCAACGTCTTTTACCATTTGAGCTCCGATGTTTTCG
>MENC01000267.1:23802-29283 GCA_001768155.1 Bacteroidetes bacterium GWA2_30_7 | reverse complement strand
AAGCATCAACACCTTTTTTTAAATGGTCTCGTGCGTCTGTATCAAATTTTATAATTTTTGACATACTTTCTATATTTAATATTTAAAATGTAATATTTAAGATTTTTAGATTATTGCTAAAATATCTGATTGTCGCATAATCATATATTCTTTTGATTCAAGTTTTAATTCAGTTCCGGCATATTTTCCATAAAGAACTGTATCGCCAACTTTAACTTCTATTTTTTCGTCTTTTGTTCCATTTCCAACTGCTATAACGATTCCTCGTTGAGGTTTTTCTTTTGCTGTATCAGGAATAATAATTCCTCCGGCAGTTTTTTCTTCTTGTTTTGAAGGTTCAATAAGTACTCTGTCGCCTAATGGTTTGATATTCAAATTTGCCATATTATAATAAAATTTTAGGGTTTAACATTTAATTTGCGTGCATGTTGTCAGATTTTATGCCAAATAATATTGATTGACATTTTATCAGACTTTATTAAATTTTTAAATGAATTAAAAAAATAATGTCAGCATTTATGACATACTGACATCAATTGGATTTGGGAATTTTGGGGATTTATGAATTAGGATTTTGACTGGATTTAGGATTTTGCTGCGTCAGCAATAATTCGATTAAATTCGAATTGAACTTTGTTTTTCGGAGCTTTACACAGGTAAATCAAACTAACAATTCGTCATCATAATAACTTTTATTCAGTATAATATTTGTAAGTTCTAACTGATTTCAGAACATCGGGATATTTACTCATAACTCCGAAGGAGTTGAACATGAATAACCCCCAATGAAATTGGGTGAGATGAACATATAAAGAGTTCCTAAACTCCGAAGGAGTTGAATGTGAAAAATCTGAATATTCAACACTTTCAGTGTTGAAGGGGATATGGCATTGTTTCCCCCAATTTCATTGGGGGTTATTCACATTAAATCTCTTCGAGATTTTATAATTCTCTGAAATCAGTTTGAACTTACTAATATTTTTGCCATTCAGAATACACACTAAGTACAAACTGTTAAAACTTAACCTTAAAAAGGTAAAAACCGTACTAATCTCTCAATACTTTGAGAAATATGTTATTCTTAAAAAACCAATATTCCAAAAAAATAAAAATATATACAAAACAATTTCATTGTTAAAGCTTTAATTTTTACTTTTGGTATAATTTAAAAATTGATATAAAACGGGTATAAACATTTGTAATCGTTTGTTGTCGATTAGTAATGTGGTTAAAATAAGAGAATTAGGTGGGGGGGGTGAGATTAGCAACGAGTTAGTGGCAATACCGTGTGACACCATAAATGAAACTAATCAAAATGAAATAACACTTTGGAAACATCAACAGAAAAAGGCACAAGATTAGAAAATCAAGTTTTTGATTTAATTTCAAAATTGCTTAGAGAAGACAATTTTATTGTTCCTAAAAAGACAAGTAAAGTTTTCAAGAAAAAAGGGTATTACAGTTTAAAAAGAGAAAAGGATATTATTTTTGATGTAACAATTGAAACAACTCTTCCAAATGCAGATAAATATTCAATCTTGACAGTTATTGAGTGTAAAAATTTAAATAAGAAAGTAACTGTTGACGACATTGAAGAATTTGGTTCTAAGATTAATCAAGTTGGTGAACATAACACGAAAGGCATTTTAATTACAACACATTCATTTCAAGAATCTGCTCTACAAATTGCTAAAAAAGAAGGAATTGGGCTTGTTAGACTTAACTCAACAAATGAAATTCAATGGATTAATTATAGAAGAATATCAAAAGAATCAAAACACTTTGAAAATGAATTAGAACTTACTGATGAAACTTTTTTAAACCAGCCATTTGTTTGTAAAATTGGTGAAATGAAAATTGCAAACTTTGCAGACTTACTTCTTGAACTTTCATTAATTGATTATTTTAAAGACAGTGAAGAATTTATAGAAATACCATTCATAACTCACGACAGGTTTAATTATATCGTTGACAAACTTTACAAAAACAATGTTTATGATGACGCAGTTTTAAATTTTGACAAGTTAACTAAATTCTTAGAGCCAAAATACAATGTAAAATTTGAGTTTGATTTAATAGAGGCTGAAAATTATTTAGGAAAAATAGAGTTCAATCCTTTGGTAATAAAAATTTCAAATAAAGCAAGAACTGACAGAAATAGATGGAGATTTACTTTGGCTCACGAAATAGGTCATTTAATTTTACATAGCCCTATTTTAAAAGAGAGAATTCAAGAAAAAAATGACAACGAAAATACATTAGCTTTAAAATATAGTAGTTCAAACAAAAATGCTGAACGATTAGAAATTCAAGCAAACCTCTTTGCAAGCTATCTTTTACTGCCAGAAAATATTTTATTAAAAGTTATGAATGCAATTTTTATAGAGTACCGTATTCATAGAAAATGCCTTTATCTAGATAGTCAACCTGTAAACCAAAGAGAAGTTTTTGAAATACTTTACAAGTTGAGTGATTTTTTTCAAGTATCAATTGAATCAATAAAAATAAGACTTATGAAACTAAATTTGTTAGTTGACAAAACTGATTATAGAATTGGAACCTTAATAAGAAATTACCTTAAATAAAAATGTACTGCCACTAACATGGGTTTGGTAAAAGTGGGGCTTTTGTGCTAGGCTGAACATTTGTACTTTCTATTAGCTTTTGTACTAAATTTGAACTTTAGTATTTTCTAAACCCCACCTTCGCCAAGCCCAAAAACGGTATTTAAAACATTAAATCTAAAAAAATAAACAAGCTGTCATGGTGTAGAATCACCATTGCGAACGTAAGAAAAAATGCCGAAATAAAGCTACGGTTTGATAGGTGTTTGCAACGGCGACTAAACGTAACCGTTAACTCCTAACTCTCAAATCCACAATCTTCTTTATCTCACAACCTTTAGAGCAACCTGCACAGCCACTAATTACTTTTTTTCTGGCAATAAAAGATTTGTACAAACGATATAATGTGAATGTAATAGCAAGTGTAATAATTATATATGTTAAAATATCCTGAGTCATGTTATAAAAATAAATTTCCAATATTATAAACTAAAAATGAAGCAATCCAAGCAATTGCGGTTGTATAAAATACTGTAAAAAAAGCCCATTTCCAACTTCCCGATTCTTTCTGAATGGCAACAACGGTTGCAATACAAGGCAGATAAAGCAAAATAAAAATCATAAATCCAAAAGCGATTAATTTTGTAAAAACCTTAGTACCATCGCTGTAGGTTTGGTTTCGTAACTTTGTCATTAAATTTTCGGTTTCGTCAAGTTCTTTTGGTTTATCATCTAATGAATAATGTTGTTTGTTGTAGTTATTATCTCGTTGGTATAAAACTCCCATTGTGCTGACAACTATTTCTTTAGCAGCCATTCCGGTTATCAGACTGACTCCCATTTTCCAGTCAAAACCGAGAGGTTTTATTGCCGGTTCAATTAAATGTCCGAGTTGTCCGATATAAGATTTTTCTTGTTTTTCGGCTTCTTTTTGATTTTCTAATTCTCCAATTGCTAAATCTTTTTCAAAACTAAGGTTATTAACATTTTCGGGATTATTTAATTTTGTAGCTTCATAATTTGTATTAATATCAATAATTTGCTTATCGTAATTTTGCGAATAATTTACATTTCTTGGAAAATAACCCATTGCCCAAATAATTACAGATGCAATTAAAATTACACCTCCCATTTTTTTCAAATATTGTACGCCTTTACTCCACATGTGCTTTAATATTGAATACATTGTAGGTACTCTATAAGGTGGAAGTTCCATTACAAAAGGCGCTTCAACAGATTTGAAAAGAATTTTTTTAAATAATAATGAAACAAGTACTGCAACTAAAATTCCTATTGTATAAATAGTAAAAAGTACTGTTCCAGGACTATTCGGAAAAAATGCACCTATTAATAAAACATAAACTGGAAGTCTGGCACTGCACGACATAAATGGATTTATAAGCATTGTTAACAATCTGTCGTTTCGGTTTTCGATTGTTCGGGTTGCCATAATTGCCGGTACGTTACAACCGAATCCCATTAAAAGAGGAATAAATGATTTGCCATGTAAGCCGATTTTGTGCATTAATTTATCCATTATAAAGGCTGTACGAGCCATATAACCGGTATCTTCCATTAACGAAATGAAAAAGAAAAGAATTAAAATGTTTGGTAAAAAAACTATAACTCCGCCAACTCCGCCGATTATTCCATTAACAATCAAATCTTTTAAAGAGCCGTCTGGCATAAATCTTACTACAGTTTCGCTGATTAATGATACAAAACTATCTATCCAATCCATTGGATAACTTCCAATTGTGAACGTTGCCTGAAACATTACCCACATAAAGAAAATAAATATTGGAAAACCAAATAATTTATGTGTTAAAAATGTGTCAATAATTTCAGTTTTAAGCCTTTCGCTTTGAATTTCTTTTTTGTAAGTTTCTTTTAATGCACCAGAAATAAAACCATATTTTGCATCGGTAATTATAGTTTCAGAATCTTCAGATAAAATGTCTTCGATTCTTTTTATTTCGTTAGTAGTTGTTTGTACAATTTCTGAATAATTTTTTGCTTGTTTCAGAATATTATTTGCATCAAAGTCTTTTTCGAGCATTTTTATTGCAAGAAATCTCGAAGATGTTTTGTCTGTAATATGTAGATTTTCAGTTATTTTTATGTTTTTTTGAATTGCTTTGATTGATTCTTCAACTAAATTGCCATAATTTATATGTATATGCCTTAGTACAGGGTCTTTATCTTCATAAACTTCGACAACCTTGTCGAATAATTCTTTAATGCCTTTTCGCTTTGAGCTAACAGTTGGAATTATCGGAATACCAATCATTTTTCCTAAAGAATTATAATCGAAAATGTCGCCTTTAGATTGAAGTTCGTCGTACATATTCAGCGCAACAACAACTTTCAAATCCATATCAATTAACTGAGTAGTGAGATACAGATTTCGTTCTAAATTTGACGAATCTATAACGTTTATAATTACATCAGGAACTTTATCAAAAATATGTTTTCTTACAAATAATTCCTCAGGGCTATATGCTGTAAGTGAATATGTGCCAGGCAAATCGGTTATTATAAAATTGTAATCGTCATGCTTAAATTCGGCAATTTTTGCATCTATTGTAACACCACTGTAGTTTCCAACATGTTCTCGTGAATTTGATGCATAATTAAAAAGTGTAGTTTTACCCGAATTTGGATTGCCAACTAAAACAACATTAATTTCTTTACTTTTTTCTTTTACAGATACTTTCAGTCTTTCAGAAGGTATAACTCCTTCATATTTATTCAAATCAATATTTTGGGCTTCTTCTTGTGTAATTACTTCTATTAAATTTGCTTCACTTCTTCGTAAAGAAACGTCATAACCCATTATTTTATATTCGATTGGGTCTTTTAAAGGAGCATTTTTAATAACTGCAACTTCTTGCCCTCGGATAAATCCCATCTCAAT
>MENC01000267.1:12298-23786 GCA_001768155.1 Bacteroidetes bacterium GWA2_30_7 | reverse complement strand
TAACAAAAATATAGCTTTATATTGAGTGAAAACATACCTAACATTTGGTATTTTTTAAATATCTTTGAATAATAATAATTTTCATTTAATATAAATGGACGAGGCAGAACAATTATCGGGAGAAGAATTACAGGAGTTTTTAAATAATATTCCTGAGGAATTTAATATTCTTGAAGAAGAAATAGATATAAATTTACAAATGGAATATTTTGAGCTTTCGCGTAAAGTAAAACAAGATGATACTCCGTTTGAAATTATTCAAAAAGATTCGGATTTACTTTATAGTAATGAAACTGATAATGAAACTAAGAAAATTTTATTAGCAAAATTAGCTTCTTTTGACGAACCTTCGGCGTTTAGAATTATTGAAAAATATCTCAAAAATTGCGAATCCGATATGCTGGATTTTGCAAAACTTGCACGTTACGAAAGTAAATCGCAGTTAGAAAGTTCGCTTTTGGGCGAAAATAAAGTTTTTATTTCTTCGGGGTTAGGAGGTAAGGATAATAAACTTAGATATTTTATGGTTTTGTTTTCTAAAAATAAAGAATCGTTTTCTGACACTCAAAAAAAAGTAATTAATAATGAATTTGAAATGTCGGTTAATACTTGCGATGGTGTTCTGGAAAAAACCGATTTTGACCATAGCTATGTTAAATTGTTATTATTGTTACCGTTACGTATTGATTTAAAAACTACTTTCAAAAATACAATTAAGGAATGTAATCAGTTTGGTAATTTTTTAAAAGATAATTTTCTGATTACTAATGTTAAAACTCTTACTAATTCCGAAATTGAGGATTTTTTAACCAAAAGATAAAGGAATTAGGAATTAGGATTTACGATTTAGGAATTAGGAATTACGATTTACGATTTTGACAGGATTTACAGGATTTTACTTTGGCAATAGCAATTTAACAATTTAGCAATGTAACCATTATATAAATAAACTTCAAACTTCAAACAGATTGCTTCGTGCCTCGCAATGACGAAAGTTGACAACCTCAAACTAACAATTTAGTTTCCTACTTATCCCAGCTACCATCACTCTTATCGTAGTGATTTATTGAAAATTGTATTGTAGGTCGTGCAAATTGGTTAGTTGAGCCTCCAAAAACAAAGAAAAAACCGATTTTAAATAGCTGACGTTGAATCCGGAACGAACGTTCAAATCCGAAATAAAAATCTATGTAATGAAAATTAGCTTGCTTAATCCATGTATAATTTATTCCGCCGGTTTCGTAAATTTTTAATCTTCTTATAAATGGAATATTGTTAGTAATAGCTCCATTAAACGAGTGCACGTAATGAGCTTCAATATACCAGTCGTCGGTTATATAAGTTGTATCCTGTAATTGATTTTGCATTGGAGTTGAAAAAAACCATTTGTCGCTTCGTGGAAAAATTTTATAAGTTTCGTATTTCATTGATGATGTATTCAGATATTTTCCACTTGAAACTTTAATAATTGAAGTTCCTAATGTGCTTATTCTAAATTCTTGTTTTACAGATGCTTCCAGAAAATCGTAATTAATATCGCTTCCAAATATTGTTGGAATTCCTTTTTTGTAATTCAAAGTAATTGTGGGCCAATTGCTGCCAAGTATGACTTTTCGGGTTGGCTCAGTCATATATTTTTGAAATAATACATAATCAATGAAAATATCTGTTTCAAAAAGCTGATAAGTAGTAAATGTACGAGGTTGGTTATTATCAATAAAATCTTGATTTAAGTCGCCAAACTGATATTTATTAATTGGACTGTTTTGCCTCATCGAAAATGAAATATCTAAATACAATCCATTAATTAATTCATGCGAATGTTCCAAAATCAGATAAATAGATTCTACGTAATTTGCTCTATCCATATATCCAATAAACGATTCGTTAGGCTGAACTACCGAAAAGCTTTTGCCGGTTTTGACAGACATAACTGATTGTTTAAAAGGATTGTAAAGACAATTTGCTTTTATACTTCCTTTAATATCTTTATTTCTAATTCCGACTTGTGTGTAAGCAAATAAATCGAAAGTTTTATCATTTTCAAATCTTTTAAAATATAAAAAATTAGGCCCAACTCTAAGACCTCCAATACTAAATGGGTTTATTAAACTTGGAATACTGCCAAACCAAAGATGTCGTTTCTTTTCTCTGTTGTAATAACCAATTCCCCACAAAAATATATCGCCAAATGTTATTTTGTTGTATTTTCGGTCGAGCGAGTCAAGATATTCTTTTGTATTGTGAGCCGCTTCAATACTGTCTTTTATAAATATTACCCGACGTTCGTCGCTGCTTAATGGTTCGGGTCTTACTTCGTCCCAATATGTAGAATCTTTTTTGTAAGCATCTTTTTCTGTTACAGAGAGTTCGTTTTTAAAATATCGTTTTGGAAATTCAATATTTAAGCTATAATTATCGTATTTTGCAACAGTATTTCCGGTAAAATCTCTTTTGCCCGATTTAGTTTTATAATCAAATTCTTGTCTAGATTCAACCCAAATACTATCGTTGACTAGTATATATTCTTGACGGATTCGGAAAAAGTCGTAAAACATTAACCCTCCTTTTTCTATTGATAAATCAACTTTACGAATTGCAAAAGAGCTGTCGATTATATCGATATATCCTTCCATTGTTGCATTTCCTTGTTTACGAGGACTAACTTTTATATGAAAAACTTGTTTGCCATTTTCGTAATACGATTGTTCGAGTTTAAATTTATAAGATAAAATAGAAGTTGCATTAAGTGGCGAAATCATTGGAGTATTATTCAATCCTTCAACATAAATCAGATTTTGATAAAAATTAAAATCAGCTTCTGTTGTACTTAAAAAGAACAGTCCTTCTTTATCGCCATAACAATCATAAGCTTGACGAAGTTCTTTAATATTATTTGGATACTGAAATAATCTTTCAAGCTTAATCTCAACAAGATTCATATTAGATGCCATTTTAATATCCTGATTTACAGCTCTTAAATCGGGTTCTTTTAATTCATTTTCATTATCTTTTTGTTGTTTTTCAAGTTTTTCTTGTTCGGCTAGTTTTTCTCTTTTTTTCTTTTCTTTTTCAGAAATTATTTCTTTTGCTTTTATGTAAACATCGCATTTACTTGATGTTATTTGTTTATAATTTTCCCTTTTGGCTTTTATTGCATTTTGAATAATTTCGTAAGCGGGGTCTTTTCTATTAGCTTTAATAACAACTTGTTCCAGCTCTAATGTTGAGGTTTCCAGTGTTATATTTTTTTTAAGTTCTTTACTATAAAGTATAATTGGAACAGTAACTGTGTTATATCCTAAAGAAGAAATAATAATTTCATAATTTCCTTGTTGTAAAGGAAGGTTAAATTGACCTTTTTCGTCGGTGATAGTTCCTGAACCTGAGTTTTTTACATAAACATGTGCATAAGGCACAGGCACGTTTTCGCTATCATAAACAATTCCTCTGATAGCTTGAGAGAATATATCAGATGTAACAAAATTAATAAAAATAAATAAAAAAGTTATTTTCAAAATATTCATTCAACAATTAATCAATATAATTCATTTGCAAAGTAAGCCAATATAGATAATTATTTGTGAAGTTTTTTTGTAAAAAATGTGAATGAACAATTGCTTATTCAATATAAAAAAAGCAGTTCTACTTTAGTAAAACTGCTTAAATTTATACGAAAATTATTTAATGCTTATGGAAGTGTAACTATATAGCTATAATCTTGCTCAAATGTTTGATTTCCAACTGTTACTGATACCTTTGTTGAAACAGTAGCTTTATTATCACAAGTTCCATCACCAAAATCAATTGTTGCAGGGAAGTTATAATCTGAAGATATAATTTTCATTTTTCCATCGACAGGCTCCATGCAAGATGCTTTAATAACAACTGTATCTAATATTTCTGAAGTAAAAGTTTTCCCTTCCATATTAGTAGCCGAAGTATTACCTGTTGAAATTTCAAATATGTCATCAGTGTAATCAGTTACAGTGTATAAAGTCCATTTAACTGTTTGATTAGTATTTAAAGAAATAGTTCCTGATGGGAAGGTTAGCTTACCATTTTTAATTGAATCAATAAATGTTACCTGAGTATTCAATGTGTTAAAATCAGTTACTGATAAAGAAACTGTTCCTTCTACTGTAATTGTATCAACTTTAAAAGTAGTGAAGCTTATAGAAACTACAGTTCCTAAATCTCGAATTTTTCCGGTTAAAGAAGCCGAAACAGAACCTGAATAAGAATGATTATTAACTATGCAGGCTGTACCAAAATCAATAGTTAAAGTTTTAGGATATGTTAAACCTGAACTGAAAGTAATAGTTGGACATGATATTTTATTTGTATTATTAGTATCGCAAGCAACTATTACATCAGTAATTACATCGTTATAAATGCTTGTTGCAACTATCGAACTTTTTGTAGAGCTTTGATTATTTACAACTTTAGTTGTGTCTTTATTTTCTTCAATTGGTTTTTCATCGTCTTTTTTACAAGAATAATTTAAAAGAATTGCCGAAGCAATAAATAGTAGAATAAAGCTTAATGTTTTCATAAAAAAAATATTTAAAATTTAACGAATGTAAATAAAAGCAATTTATTTTTTTTAAAAATTTGGTAGAATAAAAAATATGAGTGATAAACGGATAAAAAAGTATGATTATTTTTGATTTGATGTTTGCAATATTTTTTCTGAGAGCAATTGGTAATCGGATTTTGAAACAAATAAATCTCCTTCAACAGATTCAAGTTTGTTTATAATTGCTTTAATTGCTTCATCTGATTGGTCAATCCCAATCCAATTTCTATTGTTTATTTGAGCAGATTTTAAAGTTGTACCCGAACCAGCAAAACAATCAAGAATAATACTATTTTCATTAGAAGAAGTATTTATTATAATATTTAATAAATCTGCATTTTTCTCTGTTGGATACACAGGATATTGTGGGTCTTTAAATTCCCAAATATCTTGCATTCGTTTTCCTTCTTGCTCGTCAAAATATATTTTCTTTCGAGGGTTTCCATTATCACTCCATTCTATAAGTCCATCATTATCTAATTGTTCTAGAACTGCAACATCACTTCTCCAATGCCTGCCTTTTGGAGGGAAAATACCCTTGAATGCTTTTGAAGTGTTTCCGTTTTGTGTTTCTCCAGGAGCGTGAAGTGGAATTGTAGTGTAACGTCTGCCATCTTTTTCAACTTTTGGAAATAGTTTAAATTTATCATCATCTGTGTATGGAATTTTTGGCTCATTCCATATTAAGTTGTCAGATTTAGAATAAAACAAAATTAAATCTTTCATATTTCCATAACCCTTACGGCTAAAGTTTTTTGGATTACATTTTATTCGTGTAATGTCGTTTCTGAAATTTTCAATTCCAAAAATTTCGTCCATTACTATTTTTACATAATGTCCAATCTTATAATCAATGTGTAAATAAATAGAACCTTTATCTGAAAGTAGCATATTTAACAGAACAAGACGCTCTCGAATGAACTCTATGAAATCAAAGCCTTTTAATGTATCAGTGTATACAACAGTTCCGTTTGAACTGTTACTAATTGTATTTGCCCTACCTTCTGAAATTGTAAAGGTATTGTTTGTGGCAAATGGAGGGTCAATATAAATAAGGTCAATTTTTCCAGCAAGATTATATTTTGTAATAAGTAATTTTAAGGCGACTAAATTATTAGCTTGAATAAGCATATTTGGACTTTTGCTTAAATTTATTTTTTCCAATTCTATCTCTGGAATACTTTTGAAAATTTCTTCTTTGGATTTTTTATTTGGGTATTGTAGTTGCATGGTTTTATATTTGATAAAGAAATTCACGAAGAACCAAACTGCTCATTATATTGAGGTCTTTGTATTTTGTTGTTATGTCTTTATACATTTTATTTTTACCTTTAATATACAAAACACCATCAAGAATAGCAATTTTTATTGCATTAACATTTTTCGTCTGTATGGTACTAATTGCGTCATTAAATTGAGCATTTTGATGTCCACCAAAATCAGTCAAGAATTTTGCTTCTCCAATTACATACTTTCCATTGAATCGTCCAATAAAATCAAGCCCTTTACTATGTTTGTAATTTAATTCTTCAGTAGCAAAGTCCATTAGTTGTTTATCGCTACCATTTAAGATTGCATCATTTTTATTTTTTTTAAAATCATTAATAGAAACGGGTAGAATTCCTAAAGCTTTGCTATTAGTCCAACGTCTAAAAAATGGACCAATTTGACGATTGGTTTCTTTTGGCTCACTACAACGTTCAAAAATTTTATCAAGTCCCATATCATAAAGTCGCCCACAAATTCTATTTATAGTTTTTGGATTTCGGTCAATAGATGAGGCATCTCGCTTTAAATAAGCTATATAACTATCCTTTATAGGAAAAAGATTTAACTTTAAAAGTTCTTTGATAAGAGCGATGTTATTTTTTGCTTTAAAAGCATTTTCTATATTTGACCAACGTTCGGTATTTATTTCCCTAATTCCTTCAGGAATAGTCGGATATACATGAAAAAGATCATCAAGATATGAGCGTTGATTTGCATATTCTATACTCAATTCTGTCCAATAATTCATAGTTGTTGTTTACAGGTTAGTCATTTTTTTTAAAGTATGATTACTTAATTTCAAGCTTAAAACCAGAGCCATGAACATTTATTATATTAATATTTTCGTCGTCGGAAAGGTATTTACGTAATTTTGCAATATAAACATCCATGCTTCGTCCCATAAAATAATCGTCAGAACCCCAAATCTGTTTTAATGCAATTTCTCTTTTAAGTAATTGATTTTTATTTAGGTACAACATTCTTAAAACATCTGCTTCTCGTTTAGTTAAATTACGAACACCTTTTGATGTTGATAAAATCTGATTATAATAATCGAAATTATAAATTCCAATTGTATAAATTTCACACTCGGGAGTTATAATTGATAAACGAATTCTTTTAAAAATAGCTTCAATTCTCAGACTAAGCTCTTCGGTACTAAAAGGTTTTGTTATGTAATCGTCGGCTCCAATTTTAAAACCTCTAATTTTATCTTCTTTTAATGTTTTAGCAGTCAAAAATATAATTGGAATAGATTCATCTTTTTTTCTAATATCCTCTGCAAGAGTAAAACCGTCTTTAAAAGGGAGCATTATATCTAAAATACATAAATCGAATTTTTTAGATAAAAATGATGTGTAACCGGCATTACCATTTTTTTGTAAATCAACATTATATCCTATAAGTTCAAGATAATCTTTAAGAATAAATCCAAGATTTTCATCATCTTCTACTAATAAAATTTTTATATTTTGATTTTTCATAAAAAAATATTTGGGGTTACAATTTACGAATTTTTATCATTTATTGGTAAATATACATCAAATTTACTTCCTACATTAATTTCGCTTTTAACATGAATATAGCCACCATGTGCTTCTACCATATTTTTCACATAATATAATCCTAGTCCAAACCCTTTAACATTATGTATATTACCGGTAGGTACTCTATAAAATTTTTCAAAAATATGTTTCATTGTGTCGTTAGTAATTCCTTGCCCATTATCTTCAATAGAAATTAAAATCCCAGAAGCTAAATCTTTAGTTGAAATATTTATTTCAGGTTTTTTTGCAGAATACTTAAATGCATTATCAATTAAATTGCTGATTATATTTATTATATGAAACCTATCTGCATTTATAATGAAATGTTCGGCTAAAAAATTGTAATTAACGACTCCTGGTGCAGACCCTTGATCGAGGCACATGTGATTTACAATTTCAAAAATTAAATCATGAATATCAATTTCTGATTTTGATAGTTTAAAATTATCTTTTTCAATTGTTGCAATTTGTAATACTCTTTCTACCAATGTTTTTAATCTTAAATTTTCATCATAAATAATTTTTGAATATTTAATTGTTCTTTCGTCACCAATATTATTGTGAGCTTTCAAAAGAACTTCTGTAGCTAACGAAATTGTAGAAATTGGCGTTTTAAGTTCATGAGTCATATTATTTATGAAGTCGTTTTTCATTTCCGATAATTTCTTTTGTCGTAAAAGGGCAACGGATATATATGTAAAACTTATAACTAAAAATAAAATAAATATAATAGAAATACTTAACCATAATGATAATCTTGATATTATAAATTTTTCTTTGTCAGGAAAATAAACTTCAAGATTATAACAACCATCTTTTACAAAACCCGATAAATTTGCATTGTAGTAACTTGTAGGTATTTTTCTTGCTTTATTTTTTTGACGTATAAATTCTATAGAGTCTTCAATACATTTTACTATTGAAAATTCGTACTTAATAGTTAACATTTGCTTATTAAAATTGGTTTTAAGAATAGAATCAAAAATCAGTTTATCGTTTTCGGAAAGACTATTTTTATCATTAAAATTGCTTTTAATTAATAAAGTATCGTTTGAAATAGCATTAATAACATCAGTAAAAGCAATTGTAACTCTATGATTAAATTGTTCGTTTGCCAACTTCATAGCATTTCTAATCCAGAATAATTGTGTCAATATCAAGCCAATAAGCGAAATACCTGAGATAAAAACAATAAACCAGATTAGATATTTTTTCATTTTTTAAATTTGAAAAGTAAATTAGAAAGATTTTTTCTCTTATTACGAATTAAAAGTAAATTATTTTCACAATATGATGTTAAAATGTTATTGTCAATAAATTTTATAAATATTACAAAAATTAGTACTTTGTGCAATTAATTTTTAAAAATAAACTTCATTAATTATGAAGAAATTATACATGGTATTTTTTTGGCTAATTTCATTAGTCGTTTCAAAATATTCTTTTTCTCAATCAGATATTTTAAATGTTGATACAATTTTTTCACAATCAGATTTAGACAGATTTGTTTCAGTTGATGATTACGATGCTCAACTTTTACAATCGCTGATTTTAAAACAACTCAATAAACAATTGGTTTTTAACAACAAAGAACCATTAATGCTTAGTAAATTATTGAAATATGCAGCTGAAGATCAAGCTGAATATATGTCAATTAGAGATGAAACAACAATTGACCAATCTGGAAATAAAAGTACTACACAAGATAGACTTATTTTTTATGAAGGTTCGGGTTTAGGTGATGAATTTGTTTTAAAGATAAATGCAAATAAAGGTAAAGAGCCTTTTACATATAAGCAAATTGCCGATGAAATAGTTTTTAAATGGTTTAATAACAATAAAAGTTTGGATATTGTTTCTAACCCCAGCTTTATTTTAACCGGAATAGCGGCTCGGCTTGACGAAACTGGACGAAGAATTTATGTTTCTAT
The DNA here is from genome assembly GCA_001768155.1 of Bacteroidetes bacterium GWA2_30_7. Taxonomy (GTDB): domain Bacteria; phylum Bacteroidota; class Bacteroidia; order Bacteroidales; family GWF2-33-38; genus GWA2-31-9. The sequence continues at coordinate 14,460 of MENC01000267.1, read as the reverse complement.
TGTTCTTGGAAATTATAAATCTTATAACAGTGGTGCAAAACGTCGCGACGAATTGAATGTGCCTTACTCAACAAAAAAATATGGACTTTTAGCGTTTGATGAGAAAGCTTGTAAAACTTGTGATAAATTTAAAAATCTTGAAAACTTAACTGATGGACTTTTTGTTAGAGATGGAATAATTATTTTTAAGTTCGATAAAATAAAGGATTTAAAAAAATTAATACGTAAACCAAAAGACGGATTAGCAATAGATATAATTCAGAAAGAACAATATTCATGTGTTGGTGATAATATAATAGACAATTCGTTAAATAATAAAGGAGTAATGCTTAAAAGAGTTTACTCGAATAAATTATACAAAAAAAATCTTATTACAGATAAAAAAGTAAAAAAACTTGAGGTTGAACTTGGTATAATGCCTGACATTAAGGGCGATTACGAATTAAATTTAATGATTATTCAAGATAAGTATGTTTGCCGCAATTTGTTTAAACCATTTTTATTAGATGCCGGTTTAGAATATTCAACAACAGTGAGGTTATTAGCTGATACTGCAACAATTAATGCAGAAGAATTTATTCCGGTTGCTGAAACATCATCACTTTCATTCAAAATACCTTTTGAGAAAAATAAATTTACCTACAAACAGGAAGATATTTCACCATTATTAAAATCTTTAAATGAGCCTGATTTCTTGATAGATAAAATTAAAATTGCTGCTTTTTCGTCAATAGAAGGAGGTGAAAACGAAAATAAAATATTACAAGAAAAACGTGCTCAAAGTATAATTGATGCGTTAAAAAATATTCAAAAAAATAATATCAATAAAGAGATTATTACTAGCGAAAATTGGGACGATTTTAAAAAGGATATTGCTGTAACAACAAATGTAAAACTCGCTACTATGTCATTGGATGAAGCAAAAGAATATATCAAATCGAATAATCTTCAGAAAGAGCTTGAACCAATTTTTGCAAATCACAGATATGCTCAGATAGATATGGACATTACGTATGATATACTGGGGCAAAAAGAAGAAACTTATGTGATTAGCCGATTTAATAAAGCAGTTAAAAACAATAATCTTCCGTTAGCATTATCTATACAAAAGTTCATTTTCAAAAAAGTATTAAGCGAAACATATGCAAAAGAAGCAGTTTATAAACAAGACATTCCAAATACTCAAGCTTTTGCAGGTTTATTAATGAATAAACTTTGGTTGGAAATGAAAATAGACAATGAAGAACTTGATGAAACTATGTGTGAAAAAATAATTGCAATTGCACAATTAGACCCTTTTAATTCTTATTTACAATATAATAAATTATTTTGTCATATTTTGCACGAATCAGTTGGAGACGATAATCAGATTCAGGAATATCAAGCCAAGATTATGGAATTATATTTCAGTACTTTGAGTAAACCTACTGTTGATGCACTTAATCTCGAATATCAGTTTAAAATAATTGATGCACTTGATACTTTGGATACGCCTCATCCATTGTTAATTGAAAGCTTAAACAGAGTTAAAGAAATTGTAAATTTAAAAGATGCTAATTGGCTTAATTCCTTAAAATTAGCGTATTTATTTATGAAACAGAAAGATTTTGAATTTGCGGCAAAACTCTTAGAACCATTTATTGATAACGAACAGGTATTTGAAGAATTAATATTTACGTATATTTCATTATGTAGCCACACACCTGCAAAATTGAGTTCAAATAAATTTGTAAGAGCAATGCAAAAAGCACAGGAAATTAACCATGAGAGATATTGTAAACTATTTGATGGAAAACACTTATCGTTTCAGGTTTTCGAAAACGAAATTGTTAAGAAAGACTATTGTAAATCGTGTAAGTAGAAATTTTAAAAAATAGAAAAATAATAACGGTTAATTTATCTCATATTCAAGGAAATTGAACGAAGAATTTGCTACGAGAGTAATTGATTTTATACCAAATAGCTATATTTTAATCCCAATTACAGTTACATCATCAATTTGTTTATTATTTCCTTTCCACGAATTAAAAGTATTTTCAAGTTCAGTTTTTTGTTCCTCCAATGATTTTTCAGAAATAGATTTTATAAGTTCTTTTAAATTTGTAGAGCCAAATTTTTTACGATTTTCGCCTCCAAATTGGTCTTGATAACCATCTGATAAT
>MENC01000267.1:10362-12288 GCA_001768155.1 Bacteroidetes bacterium GWA2_30_7 | reverse complement strand
TTGCGTTTTCGTAATATATAATTTTATGAGTTTCAAAAATTTTATTGCTAAACGAACCTCCGCCAACAGAATATATTCCTCCTTCAATTTCATTAAGTTCGTTATTATTTAATATGTAAACAGACTGATTTGTTGAGGCAATTTGTATTTCATTTTTATTAAAATCAATTCTGCAAATAGAAATTTCCATTCCATCTTCTTGTGTACGTTCTAAATTTTGTTGTTTGTTGATTGCAAAATTTACTCCTTCATCAAGCTTTGTAAGTATTTGAGCAAGATTATAAATTTTCTTTTGAACAACTATTTCATTTAATAACGTGTTTCCAATCATACTCATAAAAGCTCCCGGAACTCCATGCCCCGTACAATCGGCAACAGCAATAAATGTAAATTCTTTGGTTTTTGTAAACCAGTAGAAATCGCCTGAAACGATGTCTTTGGGACGAAATAAGATAAAAGTCTCAAATTCCAAATTCAAAGCTCCAAATTTCAAGACTTGGGACTTGATACTTTTGCCTTGGGTCTTGGGGCTTAAATCAGGCAACATTGCATCCTGTATCTGTTTTGCGTATCGAATACTATCAGTTATTTGCGTGTTTTTAAGTTCAAGCTGACAATTTGTTTGCATCAATAATTCGCTTTGCGACTGTAGTTCTTCTTTTTGTTGTTTGATTTCTTCTTCAGCTTGCTTGAGTTTTGAAATATCTGAATCTATTGCAACAAGCTTAATAAGAGTATTATCCTTTATGATTGGAGTTAAAGTAGTTTGAGTCCAAATTGATTTGCCCGATTTTGTTCTATTTAAAGTGATATATGTTACAGTTTTTTGTTTATTAATACATTCTTTTATAGCATTTTCGATGTCTTTATTATTGCTTGCTTTTTTAAGATTTGAACTATTGAGTGAAATAAATTCGTCTTTAGTATAGCCAAATAATCGAGTAAATCCATCGTTAACCCATTCAATTTCACCATTTTCGTTTGTTATAACAACAGAATTGTCGGTTTCGCTGGCTACTATTGAAAGTTTTTCGAGTTCAGAGTTAAGAGTTTCAAGTTTGAGGTTTGAGGTTTGAAGTTGGTCGCGTTGCGATTCAATTTCAGATTTTTGTAATTGGATTTCAATATTTTTTATTAAAAGTAAATTATTTGCTTTTCGCTTAATTATAAAGCTGTAAATCAAAATCCCAGCTACAAGCAACATTAAAATTAGACCTATAATAAAAGCATATTTCTGATTACGTTCATTTTTTATAATTGCATTTTGCTCAGATAGTTTTAATTCTTTTATTTTAATTTTTTCAGAATACTTTAATGAGTCAGCAATTGCTCTTTTTTCATTTACATATTTTGCTTGTTGAATAATTGTAGCTTTTTGGGTATTTATATTGTTAATACTATCATTCATAAGATAATAAAGTTCTAAATATTTTATTGCACTCTTATAATCGGACTTTCTTCTATATATTGTATCAAGCTCAATGGCAGTTTCTTTTATTATCTCAGGATAGCCTATTTCTTTTGCTTTTAAAAGTGATTTTTGAAAATAAAAATTCGCCTTATTAAAATCTTTCTTTTTCTTATAAATTTTACCAATCATGTTTGAGCTTATTGCAATCCCTTGTTTGTCCGGGATAGATTCTTGAATGTTTAAACTTTTTTCACAATATTTTAAAGCATTTACATAGTCATCTTTTTTTGTATAAATTTCACCGATATTACCTAATGATGCGGCTATACCAACTTTATCATTTATTTTTTCTTTTATAAAGATGCTTTTTTTATAAAATTCTATTGCATTATCATAATCTTTTAAATAATAATAAACTGAACCAATGTTGTTTAATGATGCCGAAATTCCGTGAATATCAGATATTATTTCACGAATTTTAAGACTTTTTTGATAATAATCTAAAGCAATTTCAA
>MENC01000267.1:0-10324 GCA_001768155.1 Bacteroidetes bacterium GWA2_30_7 | reverse complement strand
CCTAAATTATTTTTTAAATGAGCTTTGTATTCTTTAAATGATTTAATTTCTTCTATAGTGATTTTTGTTGTTAAAATAGAATCACATAATTTAATAGAATACTTATACATTTTAATTGCAGAGTCAGTATTTGTCTGTTCTAAATGAATTCCTAAAATAATAGAAAGCCTTATTTTAGTTGTATCACGCATTGCTTTGTTATATAAATTCCAAAGGCTATCAATCTTGCTATTTTGGTTAAAGCCAGAATATGAAAAAACGATTAAAAATAAAAAAGTTAACAATCTCATAAATTACTGTCTGAATTTTCCACAAATTGTTTAAATAATTAAAGTTTTTTTTTCAATTACAAAGTTTATAAAATATGAAAAGCTGATTTTATGATGATTATGATAAACAAAATAATCATTATAACCTAAGTCATCTCTATTCTATTTTTAGTCTGTTAATAGTGTAATTAAACAATCCCATCAACAAAATACATACTGATTTTGCCTTTATTCTTAGCTTCTATCATTCCTCGTTTTGTGAAAGTGAACTGGTTTTTTATAAATTCATAAGTTGATTCTGAAATGTTTACTTTTCCAGGTTCGCCAGACGATTCCATTCGAGAGGCAGTATTTACAGTATCGCCCCATACATCGTATGCAAATTTCTTTTTACCAACTACTCCGGCAATAATTTCTCCTGTATGAATTCCAAGGCGTAACTGCCATACATCTTTTTCATATTTTTCGTCTTCTATTTTTCTTTCTTCCATATATTGCTGAATTTCTAAAGCTGCCTTTACAATTTTTTCAATATGGCTATCGTCTTCTTCGGGAATGCCACCAGCACACATATAGGCATCGCCAATAGTTTTAATTTTTTCTAATTTGTATTTGCTGGTTATTTCATCGAATTTGACAAAGTAACTATGGAGTTTTTCAACCAATTCTACAGGAGTAAGTTTTTCGCAACTCATTGTAAAACCCTTGAAGTCAGTAAATAAAACTGATGCTTTTTTATAGTAATGAGGAGTTGCTTTTCCGGTTTCTTTTAGTTCGGTTGCCGTTTTTACGGGAAGAATATTTAGTAATAATGCTTCCGATTTTTCTTGTTCTTTGCGTATTTGTTCTTCGGCTTCTTTTAGTTTTGTAATATCGGCGTCAATTGCAACGAATTTCTTCAGATTGCCGTTTTCATCTAAAATTGGAGTTAAGGTAGTTTGTATGACGAGTTTTTTTCCTGAACTGTTAAATGTCTCGGTAATATAATTTACTGATTTTTTATCGCAAATACATTCCATCATACATTCAAGAAAATGTTCGTTGCTGCTGGCTTTTATCAGATTGCTGCCTTTTTCTTTTATAAATTGTTCTAATGTATAGCCATAAAGCTTTCTAAACCCGGCATTTACCCATTCGATTGTGCCTTGTTCATTTGCAATTACTACCGAATTATCGGTTTCGCTGGCAACGATTGAAAGTTTTTCGAGTTCTGCATTTAAAGTTTGAAGTTTAAGGTTTGAGGTTTCAAGTTCGTCACGTTGGGCAAGGATTTCTTCTTTTTGTTGCTCAATTTCTGTGTTACGTGTCAATAGTTGTGAATTTGTTTCTGATAATAATTCTGATTGAGATAGAATTTCTTCTTTTTGTTGCTCAATTTCAGTATTTTTTTGAGATAAAATAATATTTGCTTTTCGTTTTTGTCGGAAATTTCGATAAATAATAATTGCTATTAAAAGTATCAAACCAAATCCTATTATAAAAGAGTTTTTGATTATTGCTTGCTTCTTTATTTCTTCGTTTTGCAGGGCTTTGTCTTTATTTAAAAGTTCAATTTCTTGTTGTTTTTTTTCGGTTTGGTATTTGGTTTCCATTTCGGTAATAGCCTTGGTTTTATCAGCATTGAATAAACTATCTTTGGTTTCTATAAATTTTTCGGAATATATAAATGCTTTAGTATAATTACCCATTTCTTTATATACATTTTTTAAATGATCAGATGCAACACTAATTAAAGGAATAGCATTAATCTGTTCGGCTAACTCTAATGATTTTAAACCATAATTAACTGATTCTTTGCAACATTTATCTTTCTCTGCTGAACTAATTGTAGCTGATTTAGCTTTTGCTAAATATAGACTAGAAAAATTAGCATAAATTGAAGAAATACTACTTTTATCGCCAATCATTAATTTAATTTCTAATGATTTTTTGTAATGTAGTTCAGCACTCTCCATATCATTCAATTTTTCATATATCAAACCTATATTATTGTGTGATAATCCTATGCCTTTTGTATAATTAATTAATTCGTAATCTTTTAGTGCTTCATTATAATAATAAAGGGCATTTTCTTTATCGTTTAAATTTTCATAAACCATCCCAATATTATTGTAAGTATCTGCAATTCCTTTCTTTAATTTATTATCATCTTTGTTTTCAGTTAAGAGCTTTTCTTTTAACGCAATAGATTTTTTAAAATACTCAATTGCATTATCATAATTTTTTTGATAAAAATGAACCAAACCAAGATTATTATACACTACACTTATTCCTCTTAAATCATTGATTTTTTCATTTTTGATTAAAGATTGTTGAAAAAAATCAATAGCTTTATTATAAATACCTAAATTTGAATATATAATACCAATACTGCTAAGACATGAACAATGAGCTTTTTCCATTTCATTTGATTTTTTTGTGGTTTCAGAAATGCTTAGAAACTCTTCATTTGATTTTAGAAAATAATTTAAAGCTTCTGAAAAGTTCCCTTTTGATAAATTAACAAATCCAATTTGTTGGAGTGATTTTGCTTTTAAATATTTATTATCAATATCTGTTGCTAAATTAAAAGCTTTATTATAATAATGAATTGCAGAATCTGCGTTAATTAACTCAAACTCTAAACCTATTTTATTGATTAACAGATTTATTTTATCTGTATCGTGGTTGACTTTGTTATATGCTTTCAAAAGGCTATCAATTTTCTTATTTTGAGACAAACAAGAAATTGAAAATAATAGAAGTAATAAAATGTAAATATTTGTTCTCATCTATTATTTATTTAATTATTAATTTTATTATTTATCCAATTATGATAAAAATGAAACTCCTCAGAGCCTTGATTTTCATTTTTAAGTTCATTAAATTTTATAGATAAATCATTAAATATTTTACGCAAATCAACAGAATTGTGAGTTTTTACCAATAGTTTAAATTTTTGAATTAAAATTTCTTCTATTTTATATAAATGATTATTTTTTTCGAGATGTCGTTTTGCAGATTTTAATAAATGTTCAATTATTTCATAATTTTCCAATTCGTAATGAATTATTATTGAGAATATTTTGGCGAAAGAATATAAATCTGTTCTAATATCATTGTTACTACTATTAATTATATTATTTACCCATTTTAACGCATTTGAATATTGCTGACATTCAAAGTAATAAAGAGATATTAGGTGATAAATTATAATGTTATTCTGAATTTTATTACTATCGTTTTTTAAGTATGATTCAATTTTTTTTACAACTTCAGATGCACTTTTCAGGTTTTCAGATTTTAAAAGCAAGTTCAGTTCAAGTATAAATATGAATTCAGCAATTTTTAACTTTTCTCGATTATTTCTTGAGTTTTCAGATTTTAACATCTCAAGGTACTTTGACGCAATTGAAAATTTTTTGAGTTTTGTAGCAATAGCAATTTGATTATGAAGAGTATAGATATATTTTATATGAAGTTCTTTTTTTAATTCAGGATTATTATCTAACAATTCAATAATTTTTGAATTTTCCGATAAGCTTTTTTCAGAATCATTAATTGCATAATAATAAGAAACATAAATCGAATGGTATAATAGTTTAGACGGAATACTATCTGCCAGTTTTATATCCATCATAAATCTGGAATTAATAATTTCAGAAAAATTAGTTGCTTCACTATTGTTTCTTGCCTTAGGTTTAATTCTGTTTAACAGAAAGGTTTGAGAGTCTAATTTATTATACTCATAAAATGTTTTAAGTTGATTAATTGTTCGAAATTCATCATTATGTATTTTATTGATTGTAGCTTTAAATTGATTGATATTCTGGCTGTCTAAAAGAATCTTTTTTTCAAATTCTTTAATAATCAATAAATTCTTTAATTTATGGTAGCTAATTGCTAATTTTTCTGCAATATGTAATTTTTTAGAAGCTAAGTTAAATAATCCTTTTTTTAATAAAATCTCAACATCCGCCAACAATTCAGCAATTTGAATATTGATATTCGAATTGCTGTTATAAGCTCTTAAACTCTTTAAAATTGTTTCGTATAAATAGCTCTTGAATATATCAATTCGCTTATTCCCAATGAATTTTGTTATTTGTTTATTTATTTGAAACTCATTGTATAAATTAGCTTTATCATAAATTTCAAAAAGTTTCAGATATTCTTTATTTTCTTCTGAATAAAAACCCTTAATGAATTTTTTAAAATATCCTTTTTCAGAGCTGGTAAGCGACTTAATGAGTGTATATAATATATCCTCTTTTTGTTCAGTCATTTTTTGTTAAAATTATGCTAATTATTTGATAAATAAAATAATATGAAGCTAAGATAATTATAAAATATGATTTATTATGTTATTCAACCTAAAAAATAAGAAACTACGAAAAATGTTTTTTGGTTGATTTATTACATTGATACTTAATAATATAATATTCATTATTTTTCATTCAAAAACTGTTTTTTAAAATATTTTGATTTTAATTTTTATAAAATTATGATTTAATTTATTAATAATGACGAATTTATGTTAATGAATTGTTAAAGTAAAAACCATGAAAGCGTGTAAATTATTCAAAGTTTTCACATTAATAATAATTATTTTAATATCCTGTAATTATTATAAAGTATTTAGTCAAGTATTACTTGTAAATCCAGCAGCAGAAGGCGGTTTTGAGAATGGGACTGCTTTTGCAGACAATGGCTGGACTGTTGTTAATGGAACAATAAATATGTGGTATTTAGGAACAGCCACAATCCCTTCTGGAGGTGGTATTAGAACTGCATATATTTCTAACGATGGAGCTGTAACTAACGCTTATGGAACTGGTGTAGCTAAGTCGGTTCATTTTTATAGAAGTGTTACTGTACCTGCCGGAGCAACAAATGTAAATTTAAGTTTTTTGCTAAAATCGCGAGGAGAGCAAACTGATTGGGACCAGCTTTTAGTTTGTAGAGGTTCTGGGGCGATAACTGCCGGAACACCTAATAGCACAAATACATCATGGACTGGTTACACAAATATTTTTACTCAAAATAGTACAGCAACTTGGAGTTCATATCAAACTGTTAATCTTACAAGTCTTGCAGGAGTTGCAGGAACAACATTTAATTTAGTATTTAACTGGAAAAATGATGGAAATTCAAGTGGTATTCAACCACCGGCTTCAGTTGACAATATTTCATTAAGCTATGTTCCATCAGGTGTTACAGCTAATGCAACTGTCGGTGCACCTGCATCGCAAATTTCGGCAGGAGATATAAATTCAACTGCCACATCAAGCGGTACAGCAGTTGATGTATTTAAATTTAAAATTACTGACCCTGGTACTGTAGATGCCTTTGCTTCAAAAGTTACACAAGTTCAAATCAAGAAATCATCCGGAACTGCCGATTGGTCTGACCAAATAGCTGGAGCTGAATTATGGGACGGCGTTTCTCAAATTACTACAGGAACACCTGTAATTACCGATGCAGATATTACTTTTCCAATTACTTCGGGAAATTTGAATATTGCTTCTGGAACAAATAAAGATATTACGCTTAAAATTTGGCTAAATTCATCAAACATTGTAGATAATTCAACTATGGTTTTTAAGGTTGATGCCAGTCCACATGGATTTTTTGCAGATGTAAGCAGTAGTACAGCGTTTCAAACAACTGTAACCGCAGTTACGGGAAATACTATGACTGTTCGAGTAACAGCAACCAAGCTAATTTTCACAACTCAGCCATCGGCAACTTGTAATACAAATACAAATCTAGTAACTCAAGCTGTAGTAAAAGCAACTGATAATAATGGAAATACAGATATTAACAGAACAGATAATGTAACCGTAACTAATTCAGGAACATTAGGAATGGTAAATACTCCTGCTTCGCTTACTGCCGGTGTTTGTACATTTCCTGCAAATTTTCAATTTACGCAGCCCGGTACAGTAACAATAACTGTTGCAGAAAATCCTTCGGCAGGTTTTACTGATGCTACAAGCAGTTCGATAGAAGTTAAAGAATCAACTCAATGGGCAAAGTCATATCAAGGAACATCCGAAGATAATGATAATGGATATTGTATTGTAAAAGATGCTAGTAACAACATATATATTGGAGGGGCTTTCAGAACTACAGTTGATGCTGACCCTAGTGCCGGAACTTATAATTTAACTGTTTCCGGAAGTACTCAGGCTGCTTTTTTTTCTAAACATAATGAGTTTGGAGAATTAGTCTGGTCAAAAAAAATAAATAGTGCAAGTGGCGAAAATATTATACAAGGAATAACTATAGATGGTTCAGGAAATATTTATATAACCGGACAGTTTCAAGGAAATAATTTTGATGTTGACTTGAGTGGAACTGTAACAGCCAGCGATTTATCAAGTGCCGGAAGTAACGATATTTTTTATGCAAAATATGATAATAATGGTAATTATGTGTGGGCATATCGAATAGGCGGAACCGGCTCTGATTATGGTAAAAGTATTGCATTAGATGGTAGTAATAATGTTTATATTACAGGTTGGTTTTCAAATGTTACGGTCGATTTTAATCCAAGTGGTACAACGAATGATTTAACAAATAGTGGCGGTGCAGATATTTTTTATGCAAAATATGATAATAATGGGTCATATCAATGGGCTCAGAAAATTGGTGGCACAAGCGACGATTACAGCCAATGTATAAAAGTTGATGCAGGGTCTAATAATGTTTTTATTTGTGGTAGTTTTAAAACTGCAAATGTTGATTTCGACCCCAGTGGAACTACAAATAGTTTATCCACAACTGGTTCTGGCGATGAAGATGGTTTTGTAGCAAAATATAGTACTGCAACAGGGGCATATCAATGGGCTTTTAAAATTGGGGGAGGAGCTTCTGCAACAGACGATGAAATCGTACAAAGCCTTGTACTTGATGCAAGTGATAATGTGTATATTACAGGCAAAATGATGTATTCAACTATTGATTTTGACCCTAGTCCTGCAAAAGCATCATATAATTTGACTACGATTGGAAGTGTAGATTGTTTTTATGCAAAATATTCTTCTGCCAGTGCATTAACTTGGGCAAAAAATATTGGAACAGCCGGAAATACTGTTTATGGCAATGGTTTATTTGTCAGTAGTAATGATCTTTATATAGTTGGTTATTTTACAGGAACGATAGATTTTGATCCCGATGCCGGAACTGAAAATAGAACAGCAGTTGCTTCCGTTGATATGTTTTTTTCACAATATAACTCTTCTGATGGTTCATTTTTATGTAAAGGTTCTGTTGGGGGTTCAGGAATTGATTATGCTAATGATGTTGTAGGTGGTAGTGGGTCAGGAAGCTTTCAGATAATTGGCTGGTTTTCAGGCACTGACGTTGAATTTGACCCACTTTATAGTTCAACTAAATTATCGTCCGGGACTGCTGGAGGTTATTCAGATATTTTTATAGCTAGTTATTTTAATTTTAAAGTAGGAGGCACTGGTTGTGTTATTGGGCTTCCTGTTGAATTATTAAACTTTAATGCAAAATTAAATAATAATAATATTGATGTTTTATGGACTACCGCCAGTGAATATAATAACGATTATTTTCAATTAGAAAGAAGTTATGATGGAATTAATTATGAATATCTTTCAAAAATTGATGGTGCCGGAAATTCAAATTCTATATTAGATTATTATCATGAAGATAAGTCTGTAGATTTTAACAATACAGTAGTATATTATAAATTAATACAATACGACTTTGATGGAAGGTCGCACTCATATTTTACAAGTTGCAAAATAACAAATACGTACAATAATATTATTAAGAATGTAAGATTTAATAATGAGGAAAATGATTTAGAAATATTACTAAATTCAAATAATGATTCAGAACTAAAAATTAAAATTCAAGATATACGAGGTTCATTACTAAATCAAAAGACAATTGATATAATTAAGGGAAATAATAAAATTGAACTTAATTTTAACTATTTGAATAGTGGAGTTTATTTAGTTACTATTTCTTTTAATAATAATATTGAAACCAAGAAGTTTATAAAGTATTAATTGCTAAATAGTTCTTTTGAAATTTATTAAAGATGAATAAAATTCTAATTTATCTCATATTCAAGGAAATTGAAATTTGAATTAGATTCAATTTTAATTGATTTTTTATATTTTCTTGCCCATTTAAATTTTATAGAAAAAATTCCCTTTGTTAAATGTGACGCAACAAAAGGATGAACAGTAATTGTTATTTTGCCTTTATTTTCTTTGGAAAGCAAATAACTGAGTTTATTTTCGATTTCGTCAGTCAGAAGTATAGAAGGCATTATTTCACCAGTTCCACGGCAAGTAGGACAAGCCTCTGCTTTTCCTAAATTCATTTCGGGTCTTACTCGCTGACGTGTAATTTGCATTAAACAAAATTTGCTAAGAGGTAATATTTGATGTTTAGCTTTATCAAATTCCATTACATCTTTCATTTTTTTATAAACGGCTAATTTGTTTTCTGGTTTATTCATGTCAATAAAATCGATAACAATTATTCCACCCATATCTCTGAGTTTCAATTGTCGGGCAATTTCTTCTACAGCAAATAAATTTACTTCTAATGCGTTTGCTTCCTGGTCAACTCCTGTATTAGCTCTATTTCCACTATTTACATCTACAACGTGAAGAGCTTCAGTATGTTCAATAATTAAATATGCTCCAGCTTTAATACTTACTGTTTTTCCAAACAAAGCTTTAATTTGTTTTTCTATTCCAAAATGTTCAAAGATTGGCTGTGGTTGATTGTATAGTTTTAAAATGCTCTCTCTTTCAGGAGCAATAGAGATAATATATTCTTTTAAAGTCTTATAAACAGATTCATCATTAACATAAATATTATTAAAACTTGCATTTAGTGCATCTCTTAAAATTGCAGAAGTTCTGTTTATTTCCCCCATTATTAATTTTGGAGGATTTGCATTACGAATTTTTTTAATTGATTTTTCCCATTTTTCAATTAAACTTCTTAATTCCAAATCAAGTTCTGCTGCTTTTTTTCCTTCAGCAACAGTTCTAACAATAACTCCATAATTAGTTGGAGTAATGCTATTTAATAAATTCTTTAATCGTAATTTTTCTTCAGATGTTTTAAATTTTTGTGAAATAGAAATTTTATCTGAAAATGGCATTAAGACAATATTTCTACCTGCAATTGATATTTCTGCACTTAGTCGAGGACCTTTTGTAGAAATTGGTTCTTTGGCAATTTGAACCAAAATATTTTGACCTGAAGTTAATACGTCGGTAATTTTACCATCCTTATTTAAATCTGGTTCTGATTTGAAAGTTTGAAAATCAGGAAGTCGAGTTTTGTTAGATTTAATAAGATGAGTAAACTTATTTAAGGATTTATATTGTGCACCTAAATCAAGATAATGTAGAAATGCATCTTTTTCGTACCCAATGTCAACGAATGCTGCATTGAGTCCAGGCATGATTTTTTTAATTTTACCAAAATAAATATCGCCAACCGAAAAACGTGTATTGTTTTTGTCTTTATTGAGTTCAACTAATTGTTTATCTTCAATTAGGGCAATAAAAACATTAGTGGCGGTAACATCAATAATAAGTTCTTTGTTCACCGTATAAAAAAGGATTAATAAGCCAGAAAATAAATATGAAAAACCTAAAGAACAAATGCTCTTTAGGTTTACATATGCATTACATCAAAAGAAACTTTACTATCTGTTCTTTTTCTTATGACGATTTTTTCTAAGGCGTTTTTTCCTCTTATGAGTTGACATTTTATGTCTTTTTCTTTTTTTTCCGCTTGGCATAATTCCAAATTCCTTTTAAAGAAAAATTATTTACCTTTTTTGTTATGTGCTTTAACTTTGTTTACAAAAGTTTTTGCTGGTTTAAACGAAGGTATAAAATGTTCAGGAATAATGATAGTTGTATTTTTAGAAATATTACGAGCTGTTTTTTTAGCTCTTTTCTTAACTATATAACTACCAAAACCTCTAAGATAAACGTTGTTACCTTTTACTAAAGAATCTTTTACGCTTTCCATAAAAGCTTCTACTGTTTTTTGTACAGTTA
>MENC01000266.1:2992-5810 GCA_001768155.1 Bacteroidetes bacterium GWA2_30_7 | reverse complement strand
CTACTGAAACCGAAAATCAACCTACTTCTTTTGAAATTATTTTTTGGCAAGATTCAATAAGATATAGATATGGATTTGAATACACTTTGAAACAAATCGTCAATGAATGGCTTTTTGCCGGCAAAACGGAAAAAAATGAAAAACCTCTTTTTATACGAACAATAGAGGGAATTGGCATTACTGAAAAATTCAAAGAAGGAGAAGGAACTGAATCTAAAACGAATAACAATAGACTTTTTATTTCTCTTGTTGCTCAATTAGGTGGAAACATTTCTAAAAAAGTATTGTTTTTTTTCAATGATTACAACGTTTTGTCGGGTCTTGAACATAACGACTATACAGGATTTACAATGAGAATGCTTCACAAAAATCTAAAAGGGTGTGATGAATCTTTAGAATTGTATCAAAAACTAAAATTGGGATTTCAAGATATTAAAGCAATAGAATCTGACTTTACTCCTTTAGACCTTCCCGAAGATATGCCCGACAAACTTAAAGCGAAGTTAATTAAAGAATTTAAGGGAAAAAGAGGTATTAATTTAAAAACAGTTCACAACAAGTTTGACAAAAAGGGGAAAATCATTGACTTTGTTCTACTTGATAAAGAAAAAAATGAATCAGAAGGAACAAATAAAATTATTGATTTATCAGGACCAATTTTTGACACCTTGAAACTTAGTAAGGCTTTAATTATTGATGAGTTAGACGCTAAACTACACCCGCTAATCACAATTCGAATTATAGAGTTGTTTAATAGTCCCGAATCAAATCCTAACAATGCTCAATTGATTTTTGCAACACACGACACCAATTTATTGGGCGAAGAACTTTTCAGAAGAGACCAAATTTGGTTTACAGAAAAAGACGAGCAAGAACAAACAGACTTGTATTCACTTTATGATTTCAGTTTGCCTGACGGCTCTAAAGTTAGAAATGATTCAAACCTTGAGAAAAATTACATTAGAGGCAGATATGGTGCCATTCCATTCATTACAAACTAATTTAGTGGATTATGGCACGAACAATAAAAATAGATAACGCTTTACAAAAGCGTTTTGCCAAACAAGCGAAAAAAAGTAAGTCAAGAAAACTTGTAACTTACTTTTTGATTGTGTGTGAAGGGGAAAAGACAGAACCTAACTATTTCAAATCTTTTCCGAAAAAAGCTGGTAAATTTATTTATGACATTGAGTTTGAAGGAGGTGGAATTAGCACACTCAAAGTTGTTGAAAAGGCTATGGAACTAAGGGACAAATCAAAACTAAAATATGATAGAGTCTGGGCGGTTTTTGACCGAGATAGTTTCAAAGCAAATTCTTTTAATAGTGCCATTTTAAAAGCGAAAGCAAACAATATAGGTTGTGCTTGGAGTAATGAGGCTTTTGAATTGTGGTATTTGTTACATTTTCACAATCGATTTACAGCCATGAGACGGGAAGAATACAGGAAGGCTATAGAAGATGCTGTAAACGCTAAACTTGGAAACAAGAAAAACACATTTCGGTATAAAAAGAATGAAACCGGAATGTATTCGCTATTGGACAAAATAGGTAGTCAAGATTTGGCAATTAATTGGGCTAAAACATTAGCGAAAAGTATCGAGGGAGAGCAATTTGCTAACTACAATCCGCAGACAATGGTGTTTAAACTTGTTGAAGAACTTAATGGACTATCAGAAGAATTGAATGATGAACTTATGAAAAAATATGAAGAAGGACAATAAAAAGCACAGCCACCAACACGCAGTATAAAAAATTGCCGAATCAGTCGATTATTCAAGGTATGTAGCTCACCATGTTTGTCAAAGCATTCGCTTCGACTTTTTTACTTGTATTGAGCAAAACGATGCGCTGAGTATATCGAAGTATCAATTATTTACGAATTTTGGCAAGGTCCAAAACTTAAAACAAATCGAAAACAAAATGTGGTTTCATGCCCTAAGTTTTAGTTCACAAAATTCTGTTTAAACAGTGAATAATATTTTTTACTACATTTGCATAATAACTCAATAAATGTGTCAAAGCTCAAACTCGATTTACACGAAATTTTCAATAAAGGCAAAAAAATTGACGATGCCTTAAATTCAATTATCGAAGAAGCAATTGATAAAAAAATCCCTTTAGTTGAAATTATTCCAGGCAAGGGGAGTGGGCAACTTAAAAAGCATGTAATCAGATTTTTAAATACACCCGAAATTAAAAAATTATATCATAGGCTAGAAAAAGATGATAAAAACTTTGGAAGAGTTTTTATTCATTTTAGGTTTTAAAATTTTTTGAGTTCAGCAAAGGTTCTACCTTTGCTAAATATATTTAGACAGGTTTAGCCTGTAAGGATAGAAACGACTGAGGCAGAGCCTTTGTCTAACGTTAAAAATAAAAAAAATGCCAAAAATTCAATGGAAACCCGGAACAATGATTTATCCTTTACCAGCTGTAATGGTTAGTTGTGGTTCAGATATCGAAGAGTATAATATTATTACAATTTCGTGGACAGGTACAATTTGTACAAATCCGCCGATGTGCTATATCTCAATAAGACCAGATAGATATTCGCATGGAATAATCATGAAAAATAAAGAGTTCGTAATAAATCTGACAACAAAAAAACTAGCTTATGAAACAGATTGGTGTGGTGTAAATTCTGGCAGGGAACACAACAAATTTCAGGAAATGAAACTAACTCCTTCAAAAGCTCAAATTGTAAAAGCTCCAATTATTAACGAATCTCCTGTTAATATTGAATGTATTGTTAAAGATATTCTAGCACTGGGTTCGCACGATATGTTTATTGCCGAAGTAGTTAATGTTATGGTCGA
>MENC01000266.1:0-2920 GCA_001768155.1 Bacteroidetes bacterium GWA2_30_7 | reverse complement strand
TAAGAAAACTACCTATTTTAAAAAATTACAAATTTCAAGTTTCAAATCTCAAATAAAAATCAAATAACAAATACGTAATATTCAAACGGTTTTGAAAATTGAAATTTATTTGACATTTGTTTTTTGTTTTTTGGAGTTTTCTTTCAAACACTAATTATACAAGTTCAATTTCTCCTAACCTGAAATACCAAACAAAACCCTCAACATTATTGTATCCCATATTTTGTAAAATCAATTTATATTCTTGAATTTGATTGTTATAATGTTCATTTTTTTCGTTTCCAAACTTATAATCAATGCATTGAATTTTATTGTTAATAAAGACAATTTTATCAGGTCGTCTTACTTTTCCATCGTTTTTTAGAATATCATGCTCGTTCAGGCTTTTATTTTCGGGTTTAAACCAATCGCCAATAATTGGATTGTTTTTTCTTTGAATTTTCATTTCATTTATTAGCCAAACTCCTTCAAATTTGTTTATTAACCCACTTAAAATAAATTGATTAACATGTGTTTCAAAATGTTCAATATCTGTTATTTTGCTAAATAAACTGTGAAATGTATTTCCAGATATAATAATTTGCTTATTGTTAATTATAGAGTTATAAAAATTTGTCTTTTTTACTTTAATTTTTTCAGAAAAATTTAATGTATCAGACGAAGATTGAAGATTAATAATGTTATCTATAGAATTAGCTTCAGATTTGGAATTATAAATTGTTCCAAACTCAAATATTTGTTCATCGTCTGAATAATAATCTAAAAGATTTATGGTTTCATTTGTTCCAGTTGTTTTAACATTGATTGAGTTAAAAAGTAAATCGGAAATATTTGAAATTTCATTTTTCTTATTTTTTGGACAGAAAATAATCAGATTATTTACAGCTCTTGTTATTGCAACATAAAAAACATTCAGGTTATCCATGAAAAATTGAAATTTTTCATTATAATATTCTTTATTAAAATAGCTGTATTTTAAATCTTTGCTATACTTTAAGGGTATAATATCAAGCATGTTGAAAGGAGCAATATCTGTATTACACCAGATTATATTATTTTGAGTAAAGTTGGCATCAATATTCCATTTGCAATATGGTAAAATTACGGTATTAAATTCAAGTCCTTTTGCTTTGTGTATTGTTAACACATTTATTGCGTTAATGCCTTTGTTTAATTGGATTGATTTTGAATTTCCAGTTTCGTCCCACCATTCGATAAATTTATATGAATCGTTATTTTCGGTAGTCGAATAATTAAACACTAATTCAAGAAACGAAAGTACATAAGCTTGATGCGGTTTGTAGCTGTATAAATCAAAAATTTTAATTATATTTTCAATTAAATCGTATAACGGCATCGACTTAAATGTTGGAAATTTTTGTTCAAATTCAACTGGGAAAAGCTTCAAAAAAAGACTAATGTTTGAAATCTTTTTATTTTCCGAAAAAGTTGCTTCATTAAAGTTATTCGTAATAAATAAAAAATCGTAGTATAGTTGATGACGATATAACGATTCTTCAGGATTATTAATAAATCTAATGCAATTAACTAATAAATTTACTGCATTTGAGTATGAAGTATTTAATACCTCATCAGATATAACATGAATTTTTTCGTTAAAGAAATTTTCATCGTTCATTGACATCAAAAAGTGTGCAATATTTCTACCTTCATTTTTTTCTCTTACAAGAATTGTTATATCTGATTGCTTTAGCCCATGTTCTAATAATATTTTAATATTTTCGGCAACTTCAATGTTAGTATCAATGTCATCACTTAGAAATTTTACTTTTATGTAACCTTCTGGTTTGTTGTTGTTTTCGGGATATTTTTGAATATAATCTGTAAATACTGACTTTAATCTATCGGCATAAAAATGTTGAATTTCGGCATCAGCATTATCGTCAAACAAAATATTATTGTAATGATTTTGAAGTATTTCCACAGCATTATTAAGCACAGAGTTGTTAAACTTTATAACATTTTGTTTACTTCGTCTATTGTAAATGAGCGATTCCGATTTAATATTATAAAACTCTAAATCGGAGTATATTTTTTCTGCCAATAATTGCCAGTTACTATTTCTCCATCTGTAGATTGATTGTTTTACATCACCAACAATTAAATTTGAATATCCATTTGATAATGAATTTAATACCAGTGGTTTAAAATTATTCCATTGCAACTCCGATGTGTCCTGAAATTCATCAATCATTAAGTTTGAATATGTATTGCCTAATTTTTCGTAAATAAAAGGGGCATCGTTATTTCCGATAATATCATACAAAAACTTTGAAGAGTCTGATATTAAAAAAACATTATTTGCGATAATATATTCTTTGATTTTTTTAGAAATTTCGTTTAAAAGTCCAAGAGTGTATATATTTGATAATATGCAATTTGAAGTAATGTAAACTGCATAATCCGATTTAAATAATTCAAATGCTTTTTTTAATAAATCGTTTAATCCATAATTGTAAGCATTTATAATTGTTTCCTTTTTTGGGTCTGTCTTTTTATGCCAAGCTTCTAAATTATCAACTGCTTTTTCTACACTTTTAGCAGGAATATAATCTTCAGATTTTAGCTTTAAAAAGTATGATGCAAAACCACGAGATTTATTCGGAAAATTATCAATTTCTAACCCAAATTTTGACATTATTTTAAATGCTTCATTTGATATTTTTATTGATTTGTCGATATATTCTTTTTTAGCTGTAAATAATTCATTTAGATAGCTTTGCATAAATTCGTAATCAGAAACTTTTGCTAATAAGGTTTTTTCATTAATTTTTAATGTTTCGTTAAAAAGTTCTTTAGCTAATTTTTCAATATCAGCTTTAATATTCCAAGATTTTCCTTCAACGATTTTTGATTCAGAAAATTTGAGCAACCAATTTTTTAGCTGAACATTATTTTC
>MENC01000265.1:1756-15439 GCA_001768155.1 Bacteroidetes bacterium GWA2_30_7 | reverse complement strand
TTTTTTTTTATTAACTTCATCGTAAGTATTTGCTATATTCTTCAATTTTTCTTAAAAACCTAAAAGCAATATAATCATTTGCTTCATGCAATTTTTCATAAATCATTATAGCTTCTTTCTTATAACTTTCTTTTTTTTCAAAAGTCCAGCTATCAGGAGGTTTCTGCAAATTAGTAATTCTATCAGCCATTTTAACAATCCAAATTTCTTTTGGCTCTAATAATATTCTATTAACACTATCTTCAAGCTGAAGTTCCTTTTCAAGAGATTCGTTTTTGGTTAGTGCCAAAACACCTTTAGCAATTTCTGGCGAAAATTCTAAAGCAATTTGCTCAAAAGTTACGTTAGTGTCTTCAATACAATCGTGAAGTAATGCAACTTGTACTGCCAATTCAGCATTTAATTTATTATTAGTATTTAAAGTATAAATTACTTCATTAGTAACATTCGCAAGATGAACAATATACGAAATTTCAGAATTTGGTAATTTTTGGTCTTTATGTGCTTCCCCAGCAAATTTGATGGCTTTTTGATAATAGTCTTGAATTGTCATTTTAAATTAATTAAACAGTACATTTCATACCACAATATTTCATAACGCTATCGCATTTACAAAGCTTGAAAGCCTTGTCCAGTATCTTATTCTGACGTAGTTTGTGTTGCTCAAACAATCCTTCTGCCGGACTTCCACTAGCTGGGCGTAATACAGGCATTAATGCAAATTCACACAAAGTTTTAGATATAAAAGTCCACGCTCCCATATTTTCAGGTTCCTCCTGAACCCAAATTAATCTTTCAGAGTTTTTATATTTAGAATGTATCGTTTTGAAAAGCACCATATTGAAAGGATAAATCTGCTCAATTCTAATTAATGCTGATTCAGAATCATTCAATGCTTCTCTTTTTGCAAAAAGTTCGTAGTATATTTTTCCTGAACATAATATCAACTGTTTAACTTGTTCAGGTCTAACAAAATTATCATCAATTATTTCCTTGAAACTTCCTTCTGTAAAGTCCTGAATAGTTGATGTACATAAAGGATGACGTAATAAACTTTTTGGAGTAAAAATGATTAAAGGTAATCTAAAATTCCTCATTACCTGTCGCCTTAAAATATGAAATAAATTGGCTGGTGTTGTGCAATCTGCAACCTGCATATTGTTGTTTGCACACATTGACAGATATCTTTCAACTCTTGCACTAGAATGTTCTGGTCCTTGCCCTTCGTAACCATGAGGTAACAATAACACTAAGCCATTCATCATACTCCATTTATCGTGAGCAGAGCTTATATATTGGTCTATAATAACTTGAGCGACATTAGCAAAATCGCCAAATTGTGCTTCCCAAATCGTTAATCCTTTCGGTATAGCAAGTGAATAACCATACTCAAAGCCTAATACTCCATATTCTGAAAGTAAAGAATTTATTGCATGAAAAGATGCTTGATTTTCATCAACATATTTAAGGTAAGTGTATTGTTGGTCAGTATCTTCAATTACTAAAGTTGCATGGCGATGAGAGAATGTACCTCTTTCTGTATCTTGACCAGAAATTCTAACAGGAATACCTGTTGTAACAAGCGATGCGTAAGCCAATAATTCGCCCATTGCCCAATCCAGCTTATTACTTTCTATCATTTTAGCTCTATCGCTCATAAGTTTTTCTATTTTATTGAAAAACTTTTTACCTTCAGGAAGAGTTGTTATTTTTTTTGCTAATCTCCTTAAAACTTTTTCGGTAATACTTGTTTCAATTTTATTGAATATTTCGCCATTATTTAGGAACTCAAAATCTTTCCACTCTTCAGCCATAAAATGCTTAACTTTAACTGTTTCAGCTTTTTTGGAATTATTAAGCGATAGTTCAAGTTGTTGAATATATTCATTTTCAATTTTTTTAGCAGTTCCCTCATCTATAACTCCTTCGGCAATTAATTGCTTTTTATATATTTCTTTTGGATTTGGATGGTTAGCAATATCCTTATATAAAGTAGGCTGCGTGAAACGTGGCTCATCGCCTTCATTATGTCCATATCTACGATAACAAAGAATATCAATAAATACATCAGTATGAAATTGTTGCCTATATTCCATAGCTAACTCGATTGTGTAAACAAGAGCCTCTACATCATCACCATTAACATGAAAAATCGGCGCACGTATAACTTTTCCAATATCTGTACAGTATGTGCTAGAACGTGCATCAATATAATTAGTTGTAAAACCAATCTGATTATTGATAACTAAATGCATAGTTCCACCGGTTTTAAAACCAGCTAGTTGCGACATCTGAATTACTTCGTAAACAATTCCTTGAGCTGCAATTGCAGCATCGCCATGAATTAAGATTGGGACAAGTTTATTATAATCTTCGTTGTACTTATTTAATAGTTTTGCTCTTGCAATTCCCTGTGTTACACCATTAACTGTTTCAAGATGGGAAGGATTTGGAACTAATGTAACTTTAACTTTATTAGTATCATCTACACAAATTTCATTTTCATATCCTAAATGATATTTTACATCGCCAAGTAAATTTTCTTCGTCGTATTCTTTACCATTGAACTCATCGAAAATATCAACTACAGGTTTTTCCAGAATATTTGCAAGAATATTCAGTCTTCCCCTATGTGCCATTCCTATTATAAACTCTTTTGTGCCAACAGCAGCTCCTCTTTTGATTATTGTTGATAATGAAGGAATTAACGATTCAGCACCTTCAAGCGAAAAACGTTTCTGTCCAACAAATTTTCGATGAATAAACGTCTCAAAATTTACTGCCTGAACTAAATTTTGAAATATTTCCTTTTTTATATTTGTTGAATATGTTGGAGTATTTTTAGATATTTCCATCTTATTTTGAAGCCATTGAACTACTTCAGGCTGACGAATATACATATACTCAACCCCAATCGAATGACAGTAAGTTTGTTGTAAATGAGCAACTATATCTAATAGTTTTGCATTACCAATTCCTATTTCGTTTCCAGCCCGAAATGTTGAATTTAAATCAGTATTACTTAATTCAAAATTTTCTAAATCTAATGTTGGACTATAAATTCTTCTGGCTCTAACAGGGTTTGTTTTAGTAAAAAAGTGGCCTCTCTGGCGATAAGCATTTATTAAATTAATAACTTTAAATTCTGTATCAACTAGTTGTCCTTTATGTTTTTGAGGATAATTTTTTAAAGCAAATTCAAAACCTTCAAAAAAACTTTTCCAACTTTCGTCAACAGAGTTATTATCTTCCGAATATTTTTGGAATAACGACTCAACGTATTTTATATCTTGTAAATATGAAAATAAGTCCATCTTTAAATTTTATTCGCATTTATATTTAGTTGTAGTAGAATCTGTTACATCATCAGAAATATTTTCCCATGCAACTACATCTCCGCCACAAAGTCTTTTTAGCCCATCTTTTGTAATAAGCTGATTTGTTGCTTTATCATATTTAAACTTATAGCAATCTTTACAAACCGGAGTTTCTTCTTCTGCTAATTTATCACATGATGATATTATAATTGTATTTAAAATTATACAGGCATAAATAAATTTTGATGTTTTCATATATATAATGATTTAGTTAAATATTTTACATAATCTGTTATTCCGTATTGAATATTTAAAAATTGTTTTGAGTAACCAATTTCGGTTAATTTATTCATTTTAGCTTCTGTAAAATATTGATATTTATCTCTAATATCTACAGGAGTATCAATGTATTGTATATTTTCTTTCAATTTCATTGCTTTAAACAAAGCTCTTACCAAATCGTTAAATGTAGAAGCTTTTCCGGTTCCTAGGTTATATATACCAGAATATTTTCTGAGATTCATTAAAAAGTGAATAACTTCAACTAAATCTTTAATATAAATAAAATCTCGTTTTTGCTCACCATCTTTATAATCAGGATTATGAGATTTAAACAGTGCTACCTTTTTTGTTTCATTAATCTGATTGAAAGCATGATAAACAACCGAAGCCATTCTTCCTTTATGATATTCGTTTGGTCCATAAACATTAAAAAATTTAAGTCCAGCCCAATAATATGGTGTGCGTTTTTGACTTAAAGCCCATTTATCGAAATTATTTTTTGAATTTCCATAAGGATTTAATGGTTTCAAATTATTAATAATGTTATGATTATCGTCAAACCCATACTCTCCCATTCCATAAGTAGCTGCCGATGACGCATATATTAGAGGAATTCCATATTGGATACAATTTGACCAGACTTTTTTTGTGTATTCAAGATTTAGTTCATTAAAAATTTCAACATTAAACTCTGTAGTATCTGTTCTTGCTCCTAAATGTATAATTATTTGAATAAATTTTTCATTTTCTTTAATCCAATCAAAAAAATCGTTTCGCTGGATTTTGGCTGTATAAGCTTTGTTTTCAATATTCTTAACTTTACTAACCTTAAAAAAATCATCAACCAAAATAATATCCTTATAATTATTCTGATTAAGAAAACCTACCATACAACTACCAATAAAGCCGGCAGCACCAGTAACTACAATCATTTTTTTATTTCTTAATAATAAAAGACAAATTTATCTGAATATTTCATATTCATTAACAATAAAATTAGTTTATTTTGAGATATTAAAAAAATTGTTTGCAGAAAATTTGAAAATTATTTCAAATTTATTAGCAGCTTGCTTTAAAAACATTATTTTTGCAAATATCTGTTTTTCAATTATGTATCATTTTTAATATATGCTATATCCAGCCAAATGTATCATTTTTTATATAGTTTTGGCTGGTTATAAGTCAATAAAAAGATTATTCATTGTAAGTTCGCTCTGTATATATTGTTGACTGTACTGATTAGTTTTTAAACCATAAGTCGTTATAAATGTAATAAATATGCTTTTTTTGGTTTTAGTGCTTGCCGAAAAGGAATTTACTTTTTTAGTTATTTCATTTGCATATTTATTATCTAAAGAAAATTCGGTATTGTAAAATTTCATCTCAAAAATATTAATTACATTATCGTCTCTATCTATCAGTAAATCAATTTGTGCAGCATTTTGAGTATTTTTTTCAATCCAACTTCCATGAATTGCATTTATTCCGGAAATTTTCAAGCCTTCTTTTATTTGTTCAATATGCTTTGTACAAATAGTTTCAAAACTAAAACCCGACCATATTTTGTATGATTGCTGACCATAAATTTTAGACCAAACACCTCTGTTTGATGGCTTAGTATTTTCAATAAATTTGATATAAAACATTGAATATTCATCGCTTAACCTGTAAAGCGAATCTTTTGTTCCCTGATAAGGTAAATACTTCTCAATAAATCCCGACTCTTCAAGCTCAACAAGAGTTTTTGTAAGTGTTCCGCCAGATTTGATTTTAGTTTTAGATAATATATCATTTCTGGTTAGTCCTTTTCGTACAGTTGCTAATGTTTTAATTATCAATTCATGATTATCGTGCTGGTCGAATAATGATGCGAATATATTATCAAATTCAGTTCTCAAAAATCCATCTTTTGTAAAACACAATTTATCGAGTGTCTGTGCGACACTATCCCCCGCTGTTATCTTTTCAAGATAATGAGGAATACCGCCCATCGCCATGTAGATTTGAAGAATATCGTAACGCGAAAGTTTTACTTTATTATGCTTTAATAATTGCTCTGTTTCGCATAAATTAAATGGAAGTAATTGAATTTTATTTGTTAGCCTGTTATGAAGCCCGCCTTTACTTTTAATAATATTTTTAATCATATATGAAGCAGCAGAACCACAAATAATTACAACTAAATCGTTTCTTTTTGAGACATAGCTATTCCAAAAATTGTCGAAAGCCGATAGAAAGTTTGATTTTCGGGTATCGAGCCATGGAAATTCGTCAATAAAAATTACTTTTTTCTTCTTAAATTTAACGCTATCAATATATTGACTTAGTAGATGAAATGCTTCAAGCCAATCGGCAGGCTTTTTAAAAGCTTTATCTTTTAGGGGAAACTTTAAATGAAAATTTTTAAGTTGTTGCTTTAAAGTGCCTTTATGAATTCCCGAAAATTCAAATAGAATATTATTTTTGTAAACATTCCGTATAAGATATGTTTTTCCAACTCGTCTTCTGCCGTAAACTGCAATAAGCTCAGACTTATTACTAACTAAAGCAGTCAATAATAATGATACTTCTGATTTTCTGCCAATTACATCCATTAATAAGCGTTATAAGTAGCCAAATGTACTAAAAAATATATAGTTTTGGCTACTTATAAGCAGTTTTTTTAAAAAATTTTCCTATAAAAATTTTAATTTATGGGAGCGTTTCAGAGTTAATACAAAATTTTTCAAATCGGAAAAAAATTGAAATAGTCTAATGATTATTAGTTTTCCTTCAGCACAAACTCATCATACTCAAGCTCGAAACGGAGTTTATGTTTAGATTCTTCCATTGCAAGTGCTAAAAAAATATGTTTAAGTTCTCCGTTTGGTGCTCGGTCAGAGAGCGCAAGATAAAGTTTAAACGCACTTTTTTCACGTTTCATCGCAATTACAAGGGCTTCTTCGTAGCTCATATTCGGTTTAGGCTCAATTCTTACTACGTAATCGGAAATTTTTAAATCCATTACTTTTTCTACCGGCATAGTAAAAAGTCCTTCATCTTTAATCTTTGTTAAACGGGCTTTATGACCAATTTCTTCTTTGGTAAACTGTTCAAACACTTCTTTCATATCAGTTGTTCGGGCATTTTTTGCCAGTTCGGTATAAAAGTCAATTGATTTTTGTTCATTCTGAATTGCAAAATCCAGAATGTCGTTAATGCTTTTAAATTCGCTCATAATTTAATGATTTAATTATAATTATTAATTTTGTAACGCTGTTGTAAAATATTCCTCAAAACGTTTTACTAAAATATCGCATCCATAATTGAACATTCTTCGGAAATTATCTTTTTCGGTACTATGAAATTCATATTTGTTAGTTTTCTCTTTTTCAGGGAGTAACGACATTGCTTCCATAAGTACATCATTTATGGTATCGTATCGTTCGTAACCAAATTTAACAAGCAAATCCATAATCTGCTGATAAGTTAATCGTTCAGTTTTTGGGGTAAAATGTTTGTAAAATTCCTGTATAACTCTCTGAGAATTAGTAAATGTACCATCAGATTCAATTGGGAAAGATGCTGGAAGAATAAGGTCAGCCTTTTCGGCAGTTTCAGTCATAAAATAATCGGAAACAGTAACAAACTGAGCTTTATCAATCCAATTCGAAACTCTCTTTTTATCAATAGCACAACCAATTGGGTCTTCGCCAAAAATAAATAAGTTTTTCAATTCTCCGTTATCAAGCATATCCTGATGACTTTTGTCAATTAAGGAAGGAACAGAATCAATATTCCAATTATCTTTAAGTTTATTTATAAATTTTTCATCTGTAATCAGTTGTCTGCCAACTCCAGCTTTCGGACAAATTCCCATATCAAAAATTCCCTGCGAATTATTTTTCTCTTTTAATGAAACTAATCCATTTGAAGTTTTTCCAAGTTTTCCGGTGAGCATTGCCAGATTTTGCAATTCAAAAGACGTACTTCCTGAAATTTCTTTCTCAGAGAAGATAATTATTGCATTCATCTGATTATTATAATCTTTTACAAATTCTTCGAATTGAACCAAACTTTCAAAACCTGAAGTTTTAAATAACTGCTCAAATTTTTCTGATAAAATATTTTTCTTATAACCTTCAAAATCAATACAATTATCTTTTATAAACATTGCATTTTCTAAACCATTTGATAAAAGATAATGGTTCATTGTTTTAACAAAATGATAGTAGGATTTTATTTTCCAGACTTTATCTGCTTTATGCTCAGTTGATGATTTTAGTTTAGTTGTAACAACTTCAACTTTAACACCTTTAGTAAACCTAACATTATTTACAATAAAACTTACAACTGCATTATCATTATTGATTTCTGAGCCAATCAAATAAATTTTACTTGCTCCATTTATTTGATTAAAAGGAACATTTGCCTCTGAAGAACCTGCAATTCCTTTTCCTCGTTCAAGATAATGAAAACTATGAATATTATTAGTTTTTGCTCCAACTCTCGCTAATTTCTGAATTAAATACATTTCTTCGTTCGATAATCTTGCTCCTGCATAAAAAGAATTTTCGTCGTGAGCAACGCTATTTATCTTATTATAAATTATATCATAAGCTTTTGCAAAACTGATTTCTTCAAATTTACCATTTACTTTTAGTAACGGAGATGTGATTCTGGAATTATCATTCAAATAATTATATCCAAATTTTGGAAACCGGCAAATATTACCATCAGGATTAATTAATCCTTCTTTTCCGGTAACCTTCATTACAAAATTACTTCGGTGGTTTAAAGTAATTTCGCAACCTACTGAACAATAATTACAAATTGTATCAACTTGCTTTAAATCAACAGGACCGGGTTTAAATATGAAATTTTCAGTAATTGCTCCGGTAGGACAAGTCGAAATACACATTCCACATGACTCACAATCAGTTTCCTGTAAAGTATTTTTCATACTTGGAGCAACATAAGTATCAAATCCGCGATTTACAAGACCAAGTGCATTAGCTCCAACTACATCCTTACAAATTCTTACACATCGCGAACATAAAATACATTTGTTATTGTCAATTTCAATAAAAGGATGTCTGAAATCAATTTTATATTCATTAAAACTACCTGCAAAATGTTTCTGTTCAGCATTATATTCGGTTGAATGTTTTTTCAAATCACATGTATAATATTCAGCACATCCACATTCTAAACAACGATTACATTCCTCTTTAGCTATTTTTTCGTTTTCGTAACCTAATTCAACTTCATTAAAATTATATCTTTCGTTAGGTTTGAGTGTTGGCATTTCCTTTCGTAAAAGTGTTTCAAAATTACCTTTATACTCTTCTTTAATTTGAGGTTTGAAGTTATCTTTTTTGCTTAAAAATTCTTGTTTTGGTTCCTCAACTGCTAAACCCATTAAATACTGATTACAACTTCGTGCAGCAATTTTAGCCTGACCAATAGCTGCAATTAATGTTGCAGGACCAGTAACTCCATCGCCACAAGCAAATATTGATTTTATACCTGTTTGAAGTGTTTTTTTATCAGCTTCTATATCGCCCCATTTATTTGCATTTAATTTACCTTCAGTTGAATATTTATTAATATCATCAAGAAAATTAACTTCGGTTTTTTGGCCAATTGCGGCAAGTGCATAATCAAGCTGTATATCAAATTCAGAACCTTCTACAGGAACGGGTCTTCTTCTACCTGATGCGTCAGGTTCACCTAAATCCATTTTGATGCAAGTCATTGATGTAATTCTTCCTTCAGAATCTTTATTTACACAAACAGGTGCTGTAAGAAACATATATTCAACACCTTCAAGTTTTGATTCATGAATTTCAATAGGATTTGCAGGCATTTCATTTTCAGTTCGGCGATATACAACATAAACTTTTTTAGCACCAAATCTTATCGAAGTACGGCAACAATCCATAGCTGTATTCCCGCCTCCAATAACTGCTACTGTTTTTCCTGTAAAATCCTCTTTTTCACCATATTCCATTCGTTTAAGAAAATCAACTCCTGAAAAAACATTTTTTGCATCATCACCCGCACAGCCAATTCCTGTACCTTTTTGAGAACCGATTCCTAAAATTACAGCATTATATTTTTCTTTAATTTCTTTATATGAAATATTTACTCCAAGTTTTGAATTAAAATTAATTCCAACTCCTAAATCAAGAATATTTTCAATTTCCTTTTGTAAAATATCATTAGGCAAACGATATTCAGGAATTCCATATCGTAACCAGCCGCCACCTTTGGGTTGAGCTTCAAAAACATCAACATCATGTCCTTCTTTTCTTAAAAAGAATGCTGCCGACATTCCACCAGGACCGGAACCAATTACAGCTACTTTTTTTCCAGTAGGTTTTTTAATATCAGGTATATACTTTGTGGGAGAAAATAAATCAATATCAGATGCAAATCTTTTCAAATAATCAATTCCAACTGCTGCACCTTCATCTAAAAGATTTCTTCGACATGCAACTTCGCATGGACGAACACAAACTCTTCCGCAAACTGCTGGAAATGGGTTAGTTTCTTTAATTAATGCAACTGCTTCGTGATAAAGTCCTTTTTCGATATGTGAAATATATCCTTGAACATCAACTCCAGCCGGACATGTTTGTTTACAGGGAGCCATACAATCGGCATAATGATTACTCAATAATAAATCTAAAGCAGATTTGCGTGCTTTTATAACTTTTTCATTATTAGTTGTAACTTCCATTCCCTCAGTAAGTCGTGTCGAACATGAAGGTTGTAATCCTCTCATTCCTTTAACTTCAACAACACAAACATAGCAAGATGAAAAAGGTTCTAAACGAGGGTCATGACATAAAGTTGGAATTTCAATACCATTTTTCTTTGCAAGTGAAAGTATTGTTTCGCCCTTATTTCCTTTTACTGGAGTTCCGTTTAAAATTATATTTAATTGTTCTGTCATATATTTTGAAATATTATTTATTCGACTTTAAGTTCGTATTTATTCATCATTATTGGTTTTAAATCCAATTCGCTTTCTGGGTTTTGAATATTCTTGTTTTTCAATAAGTTCATCAAGATAACTAAAAACAAGTTCAATGTTTTTATCATGATTTAAAAGTTTCTTTTTTATTTCTTCAATATCTAATCTTATACTTAAATTATCAACAAGCATCTCACGCATTTTAACAAACACTTCTATGATTTTGATACTCATTTGCTTTGCCCTTTTACTTCGCAAAACATTTGCAAGTTGTAAAACACCATGCTCTGTAAAAGCAAACGGTAAATATCGTTGACCTCCCCATCTTGAGGTAACAAATTGTGACCTCAAGTTTTTGAATTCTATTTCTGTTAATTCAAACATAAAATGTTTGGGAAAGATATCCATGTTTCGTTTTACTGCTTGATTAAGTGCTTTTGTTTCAACTTCATAAAGTTCAGCTAAATCATTATCAATCATAACCTTTTGGTTTCTAATAATAAATATCTTATTTAGTATCAGCTTGTCAGGTAATGTTATTCCGTTTTCATTCATTTTTTTAATATTTTACCTTTGATATGTTTAGATGATATTTATTTGTTCTGTCATTTTTTCTATGAAAATTATTGATATTATGTTCGATTGTATAATTTAACAATATGTTCAAATTCTGACTTTTGCAAAATCTATCTTGATTTTTTTATGAAAGACTGATTGCTTCAAATTTACACTTAGTAAAACAAACTCCACACTTAATACAAATATCCTGATGAATGTAATGAATTTTTTTTCGTTCACCCTCAATTGCATCAACTGGGCAGTTTTTGGCGCAAACTGTACAACCTGTGCAATTTCCAGTATGAACTTCGTAAGTGAGTAGTTTTTTACAACTCTTTGCCGGACATTTTTTTTCTATAATATGAGCAACATACTCATCTTTGAAATATCTCATAGTTGTTAAAACAGGGTTTGGTGCAGTTTGCCCAAGTCCGCATAAAGAACTGTCTTTTATTTGATAAGCTAATTCTTCAAGTGCAGCCAAATCGCATTCAACACCCTCCCCTTCAGTAATTTTTGTTAAAATTTCTAACATTCTTTTTGTCCCAATACGGCAAAAAGTACATTTTCCGCAAGATTCTTTTTGGGTAAAATCTAAGAAAAACCTTGCCATATCAACCATACAGGTTGTTTCGTCCATAACAACCATTCCGCCAGAACCCATAATTGCACCAGTTGCATTAACTGAATCATAATCAACAATTGTGTTTGATAAATATTCAGGAATACAGCCACCTGAAGGACCGCCAAGCTGAACTGCTTTGAATTTTTTTCCTCCCTGAATTCCTCCGCCAAGTTTATAAATTATTTCTTTAATTGTAATTCCCATTGGAACTTCAACTAATCCACCATTATTGATTTTTCCGGTTAAGGCAAATACTTTAGTTCCTTTACTTTTTTCTGTTCCATATTTTGCATATTCATTTGGTCCATTGAATATTATCCATGGAACATTTGCAAAGGTTTCAACATTATTAATATTTGTTGGTTTTCGCCACAAACCTGATTCGGCTGGGAAAGGCGGACGTTTACGAGGCATGCCTCTTTCGCCTTCTACAGAAGCAATTAACGCAGTTTCTTCACCACAAACAAATGCCCCTGCTCCTTCTTTTACATAAATATCAAGATTAAAACCATCAATTCCGAGAATATTTTTACCTAAATAACCTTTTTCTCTGGCTTGCTGCAATGCAATATTCAGTCGTTTTATAGCAAGCGGATATTCTGCGCGACAATAAATTACACCATTTGTTGCTTCAATTGCATAAGCACCAATTATCATTCCTTCAATTACTGCATGAGGGTCGCCTTCAAGTAACGACCTGTCCATAAATGCTCCCGGGTCGCCTTCGTCAGCATTACATATAATAAATTTTTCGGCTGATTTATTTGCGTTTGCAAATTTCCATTTCATTCCGGTTGAAAAACCTCCGCCGCCACGTCCTCGCAAACCTGAATCTATCATTTTTTGAATAATCTGCTCTTTTGATATGCTGTACTTTGTAATCATTTTCAAAGCACTATATCCACTTCTTGCTTCATATTCTTCAATTTTCTCAGGATCAATCATTCCGCAATTTCTAAGAGCAATTTTAACTTGTCCTTCAAAAAAGTTTGTATCTGGTGTTTCAAATAAATCGGTTTTTACTACATATTCTTTAATTGGTTCCCCATTTTTAACGTGTAATTCAATTAAATCAATGGCTTTTTTTTCATCAATATTTCCATAAATATAAGAACCGTCATTATCAATAATTTCGACTAATGGCTCACGAAAACACATTCCGATACAACTTGTTTTTTTTAGTTCAAAATTTAGATTATCAAGTGTTTGTAAATCTTTTAATTTATTATAAACTTTATTGGCTCCTGCTGCTATTCCACAACTTCCAAGTCCAACAATTACTTGAATTTTTTCCATTTAATGTTAAATTTCAGTTAATAATTAATTGTATTCTTTTAACCTTATCTCTTTGATAACCTTTATTGATTCGGTGCTGGTCAGCTTACCAAATGTATCTTCGCCAATCATCATTACAGGAGCTAACGAACAACATCCCAGACAAGCAACTGATTCAAGTGTAAATAAACCGTCTTCGGTTGTTCCGCCATCATTTACTTTTAAAGATTCTTTTAATGCGTCTGATATTGAATTTGCATTCTGAACATGGCATGCAGTACCATGACAAACTTTAATTATGTGTTTACCAACTGGATGAAGTCTAAATTGTGAATAAAATGTAGCAACACCATACATGTCGCTGATTTTAAGACCTGTTTCTTCGGATATTTTTACAAAGGCTTCTTTAGGAATAAATCCAAATAATGATTGTGTTCCTTGTAAAATTGGAATTAAGTTTCCTTTTTTACCTTTATATTTTTCAATCAATGGATTTAATAATTCAAGATTGACATCAGCATTTGCAACTGCCTCATCTTCTTTACTTAATAAACGGTTAATACGCATAATTATCAATTAGTTTATAAGAATTTTAACCGTAAAAATAAGGAATAATAAAATAGTAATTTGTCTGAAATATGTTTTATAAAACATAATTTAAATAC
>MENC01000265.1:0-1735 GCA_001768155.1 Bacteroidetes bacterium GWA2_30_7 | reverse complement strand
AAACCGGATAATAATAAAAATTTTTCATTATTAATTGGTTCAGGATTTTTATTAAAAAATAGTTCAGTTACTAAAAATAATGGAATTGTTGTAGAATCAAGTTATTTTAAATTTTTTGATAAAAAACAAGGAATCGGGTTTAAAATTCATTTTAATTACTTTAACAGTAATAACATACTCCGAAATTCGTATCCAAAAAATGAATTAATCATTAAATATGCAAGTCCAGTATATTGTATAAGATTTAATTTTAGTAATAATAAATCATATTTTCATATTTTTCATTCATTGGGTTTATTGAGTTATAATATGTATAGATTTGATAACCATATAATTACTACATTTTATAGAGTTAATACAATAGGTTCTTTATTCGGATGGGGAGGAGTTATTTATTGTAAGAATAACTTATTAATTCCAATTAATATTTCAATTTTAAGAGGAACATTGAAAAACATTAATTTATATGGTTTTTATTTGGACGAGTCTGATTTTCCAAGCAAAGAAAAAAAATCATTAATAATTGTTGAGTTATCAGTTGGAATTATGTTAAATGATTAAATTTAACATATTTACATCAATCCTTTTTTTACAATATTTACTAAATGAATATAAACTTTGATATAGTAATAATTGGAGCAGGTCCGGCAGGTTGTTCGTGTGCATTAGCACTGAATAATTCAGGTTTAAAAGTTGCATTGATTGATAAAAGCTATTTTCCGAGAGATAAAATTTGTGGCGATGCTATACCTGGTAAAGCTTTAAAATATTTAAAAGAGTTAAGTCCAGAATTTTATACTACATTTTTGAATTATTCTGACAAATTAAGTATCCAAAAAACTGCTTTTTTCTATAATAACAAACAGCTTGAATATAAATGGAAATTAGATGCTTATAATTGTAAAAGGGTAGATTTTGATAACCTTTATTTTAATTTCATTAAATATAAAACAACAACTACAATTTTTGAAGGAGTTTTAATTAATGAAATCGAAAAAAACAAGAATGGGTTTAAAATTTTTTCAAAAAATAATGAGTTAGTTTTTAATACAAAATTTATAGTTGGTGCAGACGGAGTAAATGGAATTACTTCAAAAACAATCTCGAAAAACACATTAAAAAATAAACATTCAGGAATGGCAATAAGAACCTATTATAAAGGAATAAAAAATATTGAAAATAATAGAACAGAAGTTTATTTTAACAAGAAATTTATGCCAGGGTATTTTTGGATTTTTCCTGTATCAGAAAACCTCTGCAACGTTGGTTTTGGGATGAAAGTAACCAATATAGTAAAAAAGAAAATAACCTTAAAAAATGCTTTTCACGAATTCATAAATAATTCAGAAATTCTAAAAGAAAAATTTAAAAATGCCGAAATAATTGATAATTTAAAAGGTGGTATAATTCCTTTTTGGTCAAAAAACAAAATCATTTCCGGTGATAATTTTATTTCAATCGGAGATGCAGCTTCTCTTGTTGACCCGATTAGTGGAGATGGGATTGCAAATGCAGTTTTAAGTGGAAAATTAGCTGCAAATCAAATCATTAATTGCTTCGTAAATAATGATTTCAGTTCTAAATTTATTAAAAATTACGATAAAGATTTATACAAAAAAACTATTTCTGAAATGAAAAATAACTTATTTATTCAAAAAATAATTTCTAGTTTCCCTTTCACTCTTGATGCATTGTTTTTGATTAAAGGGCGAAAAAATTGAAATCAATTTGACGT
>MENC01000264.1 GCA_001768155.1 Bacteroidetes bacterium GWA2_30_7 | reverse complement strand
AATCTTTGAATTTGGACTCGGTAAAAGAATAAATCTATTAATTGGATAAAATGCCGAACAGCCAACATGCTATATAAAAAATTGCCTAGACAGTAGGCTATTCAAAGGTTATAGCTCGCTTTAACTTTTATGTAACTTGACAGTAAAGCAGTCCACAATCCCTTACAGGCTTGGCTTTACTGCCAAACATTAAAACAAACTCTCCCTTTTAAACAATTGAAAATAACCTTTAACCAACAAACCAAATATTGTGATAATGACCCAAAAAACTGAAATATAGTAAGATTTCATTAAGACAAATAAAGATTTGAATTCTTGTTAAACTTTCAAAATATTTTTCCACGTTTTAATATTTTTAAGTACCTTAGCTAAATGAAAATGAATAAACAAAAAGGACTTGACTTTATTATTGACAAACTGACTAATTCTATTGAGAACGTAGTTACGGGTGATAGTTTTTCGACTGACATTACTATTATTTCAAATAGTGACCTTAACGAAATTAAAAAGAAAAGCAATTGGGTTTTTAATTGGAGAGATGAATATAAACTACCAGAAAGAGACGTTTACAAACTGACAATTGTCAATAATCCAATGGTTATTCAAGGATTAATTAGTTTAGAAGTTAAATTTGACCATGTTTATATGCATTTAGTAGAGAGTGCATCATTTAACAAAGGAAAAACAAAAGTCTATACAGGAGTACCTGGAAATCTTGTTGCTTATGCTTGTAAACTTTCTTTTCAACGTGGACATGAAGGGAATGTCGCATTTGTTTCTAAAACTCAACTTATAGACCATTATATAGAAAGTTTAGGTGCTATACATTTTGGTGGACGATTAATGATTATTGACACTATTGCTGCACTAAAACTTATTAATAAATACTTTAAAAATTCTTAAAATGAAAACTAAAAATATTGAATTAGACGTAGATTATATTGGAGGACAAGAACCTTTAACAATTGAAGAAGAAAAAGCAATTAGTGATTTTATTAGACGTAAAAAACTTTTAAAATCTAAAAGGATTCAACACCCAACTAAACTTCCAAAACGTTCTAAAGTGACGGTTTAGATCTTATAATAAATCTCTATAAAATACAGGCTCTAACATCACCTAAGCCCCATGTCTGCTGGGATTGATAACGCTACGTAGGTCTAAGGTGGCAAGCACGAGGACCTAGATGATAACAGTCTAAATACCATGAACTCACGGAATATTGAAAAAGACACAAAAGACACCACAAAAAAAAATTGAAAAAGCACTTAATACCAATTACACATTCAATATAGTCCAATTTCATTGTCCTATTTTCATGTAGTATCGGCATTATACCAATATTAATTGGACTATTCTATAAATCCATTTGGTATAAAATAATGGAGGAATATAAAAATGAAAAATAATAAAAATATAACAACTTTAGACGAAATTCTTGATAAGAAATATGGTAAGCCTGGAGCACCTAAACGTGAAAAATGGGAACAAGAATTTGAATCATTTAGATTAGGAGTATTACTAGAAGAAGCTAGACATAAGCTTGGAATGACTCAAGAACAACTTGCTGAAAAATGTGGAACAAATAAATCATATATTTCAAGAATTGAAAATAATTCATCAGACATAAGGCTTTCCACTTTAATGAAAATTATTCAGCAAGGACTTGGAGGACATTTGAAATTATCACTTCAACTCTAAAAAAAACAATTTTTGCGATACCTAATTGACATAAATTAGGAGTAAACAAATAGCTTAAAATTAAAATGTGTGGGTTTGTTATATTCTCCAATGAATCATCAATTTTAACAAACCAATTTATTCAGAAAATTATCTCAAAATCTTTAGCCATTTCATGTAATCGCATTACATTAAATCAAAAAATAAACTCTAATTGAGGTTTTTAGACGAACTTACGTTAAACCTAATTATAATGTGTGCCATTATATTGGTGCAATACTCACAATTATAACGATTTTTCAATATTTCACCAGACTTGTACCAATATATTGGCATGTTTTCAACAATTATGATGATTTTGAATATTTATGTTAAATATGTACCATTATGTTGATATATAGTGTTTCTAAGAAAACGGTGTGTTTTTAGAAATAACATTTCGACAAAGCTCAATGCACCGCAATTTCCTAATATTCAAACGGTTTTGAAAATTGGAATTTTGAGAATTGGAATTTATTTGTCATTTGTTTTTTGTGGTCATTGAGCAAGGTCGAAATGTTTTTTGGAGTTTTCTTACAAACACTATTTATACAATTTTAGAGTTTGTACAAATTGAATATGTTTCTCAATATGTGAATATTTCAAAATAACTTCCCCTTAAATTAATGGTGATTTCGAGAGCCTCAATCACCGGAGGCTGAGGTTCTCGAAGCCACAGGATTCTATAATATGCTTAATTAATCAGAAATCAGGGGAACTTATTTTGAAAATCATACTATGTTTTCCGTAAGCTTTTTACATTTTATCAACTTGGGATTGTTAATCCTGTAATCCTGTCTAAATCTTTCTTTTGTTTATATTTTTTTGACAGAGCTTGTCCCTATTTTATTTCGAGAATTTACAAGATTTACAGGCTTTTATCTTGTTAATCCTGAAATCCTGTCTAATTTTTTCATCGAAAATATAATCATTCTCTTGAGTGTTTTTTTTGTCGTGAGTATTTCATTTTCAGAAATTAATCTAATCCTTTCATCGTTAATTGTATTCGGTTACGAGCCTTATCAATCTCAATTACTTTAACTGTAACGTGTTGATGAAGTTTTACAAAATCGGAAGGGCTTCTTACAAATTCATCAGCTAGCTGAGAAATGTGAACTAATCCGGTTTGTTTAATACCAATGTCAACAAAAGCTCCGAAATTAGTAATATTTGTTACAATACCTGGAAGTATCATATCAATTTCAAGATTATCAATTTTGAAAATTCCCGGGGCAAATTCAAATGTTTTTATTGCAAATCGGGGGTCAAGTCCTGGTTTAAGGAGTTCAGCTTTTATATCGTTAAGTGTTGGAATACCAATTGATTCTGTAACATATTTTTCTAAATTTATTTTATTTAAAACGTCTTCATTTCTAATTAGTTGTTCAACTTTGCATTTCAAATCTTTGGCAATTTTTTCGACAATTTGGTAAGATTCTGGATGAACTGCACTATTATCCAAAGGATTAACAGCATTGGGGATTCTTAAAAATCCCGCACATTGTTCAAACGCTTTTGCTCCTAATCTATTAATTTTCTGAAGTTCTTTACGCGATTTGAACTCACCATTTTCGTTTCTGAAATCAATAATATTTTGAGCAATTTGCGGACCTAAACCAGAAACATATTGTAGCAGATGTTTACTTGCAGTATTTAAATTTACTCCAACCATATTTACACAACTTTCTACAACATTGTCGAGACTTTCTTTAAGCAATTTATGCTCAACATCGTGCTGATACTGACCAACTCCAATTGATTCAGGGTCGATTTTTACAAGTTCAGCCAATGGATCCATAAGCCTTCTTCCGATAGATACTGCACCTCTGACAGTTACGTCATATTGTGGAAATTCTTCTCTGGCAATTGCTGATGCAGAATATATTGAAGCTCCAGCTTCGCTTACAACAAAAACACTAATGTCTTTATTGAACTTTAGTTTTTTGATAAAATGTTCGGTTTCTCTTCCTGCTGTTCCATTTCCAATTGATATTGCATCAATTTTATATGCATCAACCATTGATGAAATTTTTTTAGAAGCTTGTTTTACATCTTCTTGTGGTTGATGTGGATAAATTGTTTCGTTATGCAATAATTTTCCGGTTTCGTCGAGGCATACAACTTTGCAGCCTGTTCTGAAGCCTGGGTCAATAGCCAAAATTCTTTTTTTACCCAATGGCGGAGAAAGTAAAAGCTGACGGATATTTTCGGCAAATACTTTTATTGATTCAACATCTGAAAGTTCTTTAAACTTGCTATCTATTTCATTTTCAACTGATGGGTGAATTAATCTTTTATAAGAATCTTTAATTGCATCTTGTAAATAATCGGTAGCTGTGTTATTTTTTTTAATTATAATTCGTTCGATTTCAAATAATGCTTTACTTTCTTCGGGTTGAATTTTATAATTTATAAATCCTTCGGAATGTCCACGTTTTATTGCTAAAAATCGATGAGATGGACATTTTCTTAATAATTCTGAATACTCAAAATAGTCTTTAAAATTATTGCCTTCTACTTCTTTTCCTTTAATTACTTTGGTCGAAATTTTGGCTTCATTTTCGTAAAGATTTCTTATTCTTTTTCTGACATAAACATTTTCGTTAATCCATTCTGCAACAATATCTTTTGCTCCATTAACGGCATCTTCTTCGTTGACAACATCTGCATTTAAGAATTTTTTAATTTCTTTTTCGATATTGTCAAACTCTTTAATTATCATTTTTGCTAAAGGTTCTAATCCTTTTTCTTTAGCAATTGTTGCTTTAGTTTTTCGCTTTTGTTTGAATGGGAGATAAATATCTTCGAGTTCTGAAGCGTCATAAGTGTTTGTAATTAAGGTTTTTAATTCGTCAGTTAATTTCCCTTGTTCTTCAATAGAATTTATTATTGATTCTTTTCGCTTTTCGAGTTCTGTAAGTTTTTGAAATTTTTCTTTGATTTTTAAAATTGCAACTTCGTCGAGGCTACCTGTCATTTCTTTACGATAACGAGCAATAAATGGTACTGTGGCTTTATCGTTAAATAAATTAATTACATTGTTTACATTGTTATAAGGAATTTGTAATTCTTTGGATATTATGGATATAGTTGTGTTATTCATTCAATTTTATGTTAAATTAGTTCAATTTTTTTTAAATATATTAAGTAAAAATAGTAAACATTTATATAATGAACCCACTCCGAAAAGTCTTTTTTTGCCACCAAAGCACTAAAACACAAAATTTTCACGAAAGGTATTTGTCTGACAATCTTATTTCTGTGGGTTTTAGTGCTTTGGTGATTTTGTGGCTATCTTGCATCTTTTGACTTTTTGGAGTGGACTCTATAATTAAACGACAGAATTATAGATACATAAATATATTTACACCTGAGCTTAACATTGATAAAATTACTAAAATATTTGTAAGGTCAAACTCAATTCAGAAGGAATATAAAATGTAAAACAGAAAAATTACAAATTTTTTCAAACTCTGAAAGAGTTAAATTTGAATAACCCCCAATATAATTGGGGGAACTAATGCTAATAAACACGTGAGTTCGGGATTAGAAATTAAGAAAGAATGAATTTTTTAGAAAAAATAGAAGGCACTTTGTCAAGATA
>MENC01000263.1 GCA_001768155.1 Bacteroidetes bacterium GWA2_30_7 | reverse complement strand
AATTGATAGCCTTTATTCCTTGCAAGGACTTAAAATTAGCCAGACAAATGGAGTTCAAAATCAAAAAAATGAAGAGCCGTAAATATACAAAACAATTTATTGATGAATTTCCTGTATAGATCACTCCGATTCT
Organism: Bacteroidetes bacterium GWA2_30_7; assembly: GCA_001768155.1. Classification (GTDB taxonomy): domain Bacteria; phylum Bacteroidota; class Bacteroidia; order Bacteroidales; family GWF2-33-38; genus GWA2-31-9. The sequence continues at coordinate 4,978 of MENC01000263.1, read as the reverse complement.
ATCGGAGGGGTCGCGGGTTCGATCCCCGTTTCCCGCTCTTTTTTAATAAAAATGAATATTAAATTCATGGCTAATAATTCTTCAATCAAATTTGTCCATACAAACATAGTATCGAAAAACTGGAAAAAACTTGCTCAGTTTTATATTGATGTATTTAATTGTAAACCACTATATCCTGAAAGAAATTTGTCTGGCGAATGGCTTGATAAATTAACAAATATCGAAAATGCAAAAATCAGAGGTATTCATTTAGAATTGCCCGGCTACTCCCCCGCTCCTACTTTAGAAATATTCGAATACGAAAATAATAATAGTACTGTAATAAATCCAAAAATTAATAGCTATGGACTTGCACACATTGCTTTCCATGTAGATGATGTTCAAAAGATTACTAACAAAGTTCTCGAAAATGGGGGAAGGCTTTATGGTGAATTAGTTACAAAAAAAGTTGAAGGTATTGGTATTTTAACTGTAGTTTATACTACCGACCCTGAAGGCAATATTATTGAAATACAAAACTGGAAAAAATAATCAACCCTAAATGAATTTTTTGTAAGTTTTTTTAATTCGTAATGTCAAATGAAACATTCATGACTAAAAAAGGCACACGGCTTGTTCCGATTCATCGGAAAGCTCTGTCAAAAAATATAAATAGAAGAAAAATATGTCAGGTTCATTCTGGCTATTAAAAAAAAGCATTTCAATAACTTTCAATATCCTTAAAACTCTGAATATTCCTTAAATAATGCTTGTAAATAAGCCTTTCCATCTTTTATCAAACTGTCTTTATTTGCACTTGGAACAAACGAATCGTCGTAAAATAAATTTAAATCATGGTCGTAAGCGAAATTATTATCTTTAACAGCCCAGCCTACACCATTATCGAAAGAATAATATGCAAATTCCTTAGTATAAGGATTCATCATGTTTTTACTCCAATGAAATTCAGAAAAATTGTATCCAAATTGTGCTAATAGAGTTGCTGTTACATCAGTTTGTGCAAATATTTTATGAATAACTTTTCCTTTATAAGCTTCTTTTATAGGTTCACCTGTAAATAATAATGGAATTCTACGGTAAGAACTTGCATGAAAGGGTCTTAACTTTGGATTTCCATGACTATGGTCTGACATTAAAACAAAAACAGTATTTTTATACCATTCCGTTTTTTTGGCTTTTTCGAAAAATACTCCAATGCAACTATCTGTATAAGCAACTGAATTAACATAACCATTAAGTTCGCCTCCCCAACTAAATTTATATTTCATGGGAAAATCGAATGGCGAATGTGTACTAAGTGTAAAATAAATATTCAAAAATGGTTGTTTAAAACTGTTTAAATCATTAATCAATCTATCGAAAACGAACTCATCGTGAACACCAAGTCGCCCTCTTGGAATAGACGAATCAAAATCGTATTGTTCAATAATTTTATCAAAGTTATTATAATAAATGAAACCTTTAATATTTCCATAATTTAGCTGTCCACCAAAATAAAATGATGTATAATATCCATCTTTTTGAAAATTATGTGCAAAACACGGTAAATCGTCATATTTTGATTCTTGTTTAATAATTGAAACTGTTGGCTGTGCCGGATAACCACTTAAAATTGCAGCCATTCCTTGGTCCGAAACAGTTCCCGATGAAATTACATTATCGAAAAGTATTCCATCTTTAGCAAGTTTATCAAAACATGGTGATACACTATCGTAACCGCCACAACATTTTAACATATCTGCCGACCAACTTTCAAGTATAATAAAAACTAGGTTAGGTTTTTTAATGCTCTCATTTAAAAATAATTCAGTTGTGTCTTTTTCTACATAATGTAACTTATCTATTAAATTTTTCACTTCTTTATCATCAAAATATTTAAACGGATTTGATGTTAAAAATCCACGATTTTGCTCAATACTATGCATTAAATTGTATGTAGAATTTACAGTTGCAAGGTTAACAATATTATGTTTTGAGAAATATACTTCGCTCTGATTTATTGGTATTGGTTGCCAACCTCCTCTCATACCAAGAAAAATAAAAACCGGAGTTATTAAGAAAAAGTAAATTGAAAAACGGTAATTTTTTTTAAGGTTTTCATCTTTAAATTTAAGAATTTTATTTAATAGAAAAATGCCTATTCCTGTCTGAAATATTAACAATAGTACACCAAAAAAAAGTATATAACCTTTTGCAGAATTTATAACCTCATCAGGATGTTGAATATATGAAATTGCTTTATAATTAAGCTTTACTTTCCATTCGTCATAAATTCCTAATTCAGCTGATGTTATTAATGATATAATAAATATAAACAGATAAGTTATCCAATTAGTTATTTTTAGAAAAACTTTGTAACGAAATAATGAAAAAGTGAATATAAACAAAAATGGTAATACAAGTAAATAACAAGCGATAGCATGGTCTAACGGCAAAGCAAACCAAAATGATTTTACAATTTCTAAAAAATCTACATTATAAAACTGATTAATGTTAAATAATATGAAAACAAGTCTGTTAAGAAACGAAAAAAGCATCCAGAATAAGTAAATTCCAAAGAAATAACGAAGAATAAATTTTACCATAATAATAAAATCCGAAAATAATTAGCAATAAAAAAATTAATCATACATTTGCGAAATTAAATTATTAAACATTATAAGTATGAATAAATTGTATTTTTTAACATTTGGAGTTGCGTTCTTATTTTTATTTTCATGTAAAAATTCGACAGAAAAACAATTAAGTTTAACTTCAGATATTGATTCGATGAGTTATAGTATTGGTTTGCAAGTAGGTAAAAACCTAAAATCACAAGGACCAGATACTATAAATGTAAAAGCATTTGTAAAAGCTATTGAAGATTTTTACGCTGATGTCCCAAAAATTAGTATTGAAGATGCAAATAAGATTGTTGAAAATTTCTTCAAAAAAGATTTACAAAAACAATATGGGGAGAAAAAAGGTTTAAATGAAAAATTTCTAGCAGATAATAAATCTAAAGCTGGTGTTGTTAGTTTGCCTAGTGGTTTACAATATAAAATTATTAAAGAAGGTAATGGTATCAAACCAACTCTTAATGATGTAGTTAAAACTCATTATACAGGAACGTTAGTTGACGGAACTAAATTCGACAGTTCGGTTGATAGAAATGAACCGGCAACCTTCCCAGTTCAAGGAGTAATTCCAGGTTGGACAGAAGCTTTACAATTAATGCCAGTTGGTTCAAAATGGGAATTATATATTCCTTATAATTTAGCTTATGGCGAAAGAGGTTATCCACCTTCAATTGAGCCTTTTTCTACATTAATTTTTGAATTAGAGTTATTATCTATCGAAAAAGAACCTGCTAAATAAACTGTTCAGAAAATTTCAATATAAATGAAAGCTGTTTTGTACGAAACAGCTTTTTTTTATTCTTCTATTATTCGTAACTATTCACCCTATTTAAAACGCTAAATAACAAATATATGCCACAGATTCACAGATTAAAATTAATCGTTTTTTTTAAATTTACACAGAATAAACAATCTTTGGTTGTTTAATCTGTGTAATTAATATTTGGTTATTGTTTTAATTATCATAGACTTAATCTGTGAATCTGTGGCTATTTTATTGATTAATTAGAGGCTGAATAGTTACTATTATTCTTACAGCTCAATACTTTTTTTTAAGCAAAACAAAATCATAAAACAACAATCCAATTACTGAAAATAAACCAATTGACGCAATCACAACCCAAATATACGAAGGGTTATATTTATCCCACAAATAAGTATTAAGTTGTAATTTATTCATATTCAGAACATCGTAAGCCTTCTTAATTAAATCATTATTAGTAAAGTTTTGATTAATTTCAGGAACTGCAATTCCTCTTGATGCAAATTCTATCTTTAAAATTGAAATTTTATCAGACATTTTAGAATATACATTTCCCGACAAATAACCTGCAAGCAAATTGCCTCCAGCCATTGGTAAATATGACGTTCCTATATATAAAGCTGTTTTATCGGGTGGAGCAATTTTTCCAATATATTCAATAATTTTTGGAGACGATGCCATTTCGCCAATTGCAAAAACCAAAATAAAGCCCAACAAAATAAAACCATTGTTTGAAAAAAAAGTCAAACTTAAACCAATTGTAGCTGTCAAAATTCCAATAGTCATTGCCGAAACAGGTCTGAATCTCATAACAAAAGCCGATATTATAATCTGAAAAAGAATTATGTATAGTGCATCAATATTTGTAATCATTTCGGGAGCAATATTTTTTTCGGCTGTGCCAATATTCTCAGCCAATAAAGGAGAAATATTATTTAACCAACTGTAAATCATTTCAGTATTCACCCATTGGTCGATAAAAATTGGTAATGTGTAAAATAATTGATTATACATTGCCCAAAAACAAGTTATTAGGAGAAGAAAAAATGCAAATTTTAAATCTTTTAAAACAGTGTAAATGTTTAAAAAAATTGTATTTAACGACTTAGTTAACGAATCTGTATTTTTCTTTTGTTCAGGCACTTTAAAAAAGAAAACTGTAAGAATTATATTTAATATTATTGCAGCAGACGACATCCAAAAGACATAATGCCATCCATGTTCTCTTAATTTTGAGGAAAAAATTGGACCTATAAATGAACCAATATTAACGAGCATATAAAAAATACCAAAACCAATTGATGAAGTTTCTTTTGTTGTTGTTTTTGTAATTGTTGCACCTATAATTGGTTTAAATAATGATGCTCCAATGCCTAAATATAAAAATGAAATAAAAAATCCTGCATAAGATGTAAATTGAGAAATTAATAAATATCCCGACGACATCATTATTAATGAAGCAATTAAAACTTTTTTAAATCCAATTTTATCGGCGATGGCTCCAGTTAGAATTGGCAATAAATACAATATTGCTGTTACAACTCCCATCATTGTTCCTTTTTGTTGCTGGCTAAATCCTAAAGCTCCTGTGTCGGTA
>MENC01000262.1:14788-19592 GCA_001768155.1 Bacteroidetes bacterium GWA2_30_7 | reverse complement strand
TACATCAATTATTGATTTTTGATTTGTAACAATTGAAAAATATTCTATTTCTCCGAGTATATTGAATATTTTAATTTCTGTTTTTGAAATGTTTGTTTGTAATGATATTGTTAAATTTTCAGAAGCTGGATTTGGAAAAATGCTGATTGAAAAATTCTGAAATTCACTTATTGGAATTTGAGTTGCTAAATAACATTGAAGAGTGTCAAGAGGCATAAAACTTATAAGACCTAAATTAATATTATCATAACCGTCATAAATTCTTGTTGTGGTTGAAATAGAATCTATTGTGCACCAATAATTATTTTCAACAATACAATTACTCCCAGATACAACGTTAGAATATAAATCGTAAAATGTATTATTACAAATTTTATTGCATGATATATTCTCTTGAGAACCTTTTAATTTAATTCCAATAAAATTATTTTCAATAATATTTCGATAAATAAAGTTATTATTATCGTAAATTGAATCATATATACCTATTCCATTATTTCTAATTTGGCAATTAACAATTGTATCATGATAATACCAAAGGTATATTCCTTTTATAGTGTTAGAATCTATAATACTATTCATTATTTTGTTATAATGTGCAAAATAAACACCTGTATTATTATTTGAAATAAAACAATAATTCAAAAATGTACTTGTAAATCCATAAACCCCATAATTAGTATTATATATGAAATTACAAGAATCTATTTTTAAAGGGAACCAATAAGAATGAATACCCTCTTTATTGTAGTAGAAATTTGAATTTTTTATGATTACAGTGTCGCTACTATTACTAGCATAATCAGCATAAATACCCCAATTGGCATATTTGAAATAACAATAATTAAATTTTGACAGTTTAATAGCATTGTTTAAATAAATAGTTGCCCATTTTCCTGGAATTGGGGATAATGAATTACTCGTAAAAGTTATAGAATCATTAGTTGTACCTTCAGCAATTATTTTTGCTTGTCTTATTTCAAGTCTTTTATTATCATCAAACTTCACAACCACGCCAGGTTCAATTGTCAAAGTAACTCCGGGAAAAACCACAACAGTATCAACAACAATATAAGGGCTGTTTGCTAAAGTCCATGTTGTATTTGAGTAAATTCCACCGCTAACATTAGTTTGTCCGTAAACAACAAAAGATACAAATAATAAAAAAATAGATGAAGTCAGAATTTGTTTAGTAAAATTTTTCATTTTTTTTCATTTAAATTTTTAAAAATCGTTTTTTATGGCATATTCTAACAATATATTTAATTAAAATAGCTTATTTCTGAGGGTTTACAGTGATTTTTTTTGTATTATTTGATTGTAAATATATGTTAAAGAAACATAAAATGCAAATAAATAGTGTAAAATATTTTAAGTATTATGAAAGCCTTGCTGCTAACAGGTTTTAGCTATTATAAAAAAATTACATTTGAAATTTATTTTCCAACAAAAGCAATTAAGCGACACATTTTAAGCGCATTACAACTTATGTAATTTATAAGATTTTTACATATAATATTAGCAAAAAAACATCAAACAATTTATTGCCCTAATGCAAAATATATTAGCTCAAGAATTGCAAAAATCCTATCATAACCAATAACAATGTGAAAAGAATTTCGGTGAAAATTATTGAATTTGAATTTACCAGATAATTTGATAAAATAAAAGTTATCGGGATTGAAATTGTGTAAATTAATTCTATTGATGCCGATGGAGATATTATAAATAAGCCAATTATCAATATAACAAAAAATATAAATGTTAGATAATAATGTCGTGTACTTATTTTTTGTGTATTAAATATTAATATTAGATAGAAAATGCTTATTGCAGTAATAAATACAATGTATGAAAAAAATATAATATCGTAAGTATTGTACTTGAACAATACTTTTTCAAACAAAACATTTTGTTTAATATTAAATAGTAAATTTTCAACATTATCGAATATAAAATATAACTCAAATGAAATTAAATAAGGAGTAATTAAACCTAAAAAAGTAATTATCCATTCTCGGAACTTAAAATCACGAATTATTAATAATCCAATCCAAACTATTACAATAAAGTATATTGAGTTAAAATAAAATAAACTTGCTGTAGAAATTAAAAAGCCTGAATTAAAGAAATTAGAGAATATTTTTTCAATTTTATATGTATCAAATATTTGAACTAAGGCAAACAATATAAAAAAATTTGAAAATATAATTGGTTGAAAATATTTGATTTCGTTGATACTGCTTGTTAATAATAAGAAAATGAGTGCTGGCAAGTACGACCTTTTACTAATAAAGCCATATTTAGAATTTATAATATTTAATAAAAAAGCCTGAAATAAAAGTAACACGATAGCTATAATATTTGAAATTATTATTGATTGTTCTAAAAAACTTGCAAATAACGAATAAAGTGGCATTTGATAAACCGGAAAAGGATGTGTATCAATAGCCTGAAACGATTTAATCCATAATAATATTCCTATTATTGGAATAAAAATAATAATAATTGTTTGTGGACTTTTAAATAGTCGTAAAAGCATAATTTTTATAAATCAAATCCAATATCTTTTCTATAATATTTCCCTTCAAAATCAATAATTTCGGCATTTTTATACGATTTTGCTAAAGCTTCTTCTTTAGAATCGCCAAACGAGCTTATAGCCAATACTCTGCCTCCGTTTGTTATTAATATATCGTCTTTTTCGGTTGTGCCGGCATGAAAAATCAAACTATCAGAAGTTTTGTCAATATTTAATATTTCTTTTCCTTTTTCGTAATCTTCGGGATAGCCTTTTGAAACCATCATTATTGTTGTACAATGCTTTTGATTAAAAGATAATTTTTGAGTATTTAATTGTTTATTTCCAGCTGCAACAAATAGTTCAATAATATCTGTTTGTAAACGCGGAATTACAACTTCAGTTTCGGGGTCGCCCATACGAACATTATATTCAATTACATACGGTTCGCCATTAACACTTATTAGTCCAAAAAATACGAAGCCTGTATAATCAATATTTTCATTAATAATTCCATTAATTGTTGGAATAATTATGCGTTTTTCGACCCTTTCCATGAAATCTTTAGTTGCAAAAGAAACTGGTGAAACAGCACCCATTCCACCGGTATTTAGACCTGTGTCGCCTTCGCCAATTCGCTTATAATCTTTTGCTTCGGGAAGTATTACATAATTTTTTCCATCGGTTAATGCAAATACCGACAATTCTATTCCGCTTAAAAATTCCTCAATTACAACTTTGTCGCTTGCATTTCCAAATTTTCCGTTCAACATTTCGATTAAACTGTCAACTGCCTGATTAATATTTTTTAGAATCAACACACCTTTTCCGGATGCCAATCCATCTGCTTTTAATACGTAGGGGGGGTTTAATGAATGTAAAAATTCGATGCCATCTCGAATTGTTCTTTTTGTAAACGTTTGATATTTAGCAGTTGGAATATTATATTTTTGCATGAATTGTTTTGCAAAATCCTTACTGCCTTCGAGTTTAGCTCCTTGCTTTGATGGACCAATAAAAATTACATTTTTAAGTTCGTCGTCAGATTTAAAAAAATCGCAAATTCCGTTTACTAATGGTTCTTCTGGTCCGGAAATAACCATTGTTATGTTGTGATTGATAACAAATTCCTTTACAAGATTAAAGTCGTTATAGTTGATATTTATGTTGATGCCAAAATGTTTTGTTCCGGCATTTCCAGGCATTATATAAAGCTGTGATAATAAATTACTTTGTGCAATTTTCCAAGCTATCGCATTTTCTCTTCCACCCGAACCAAGTAATAATACATTCATAATGTTTTTTGCTTGTAAACTTATAAAATTTGATTGAAATCTTTCAGAAAATTTATAAAATATGGTCAACAAAAAACAGAAAATAGAAATTAGAGGTTAGAAGTTAGAATCATTGTTAAATTGTTATATTGTTAAATTGTTACTAATGCTGTCAAATCGCAAATCCTAAATCCTAAATCCTAAATCGTACATTATCAAGTTTTCTAAAAAACTCTATTTAATATTTTCAGTAAGATTCGACGATTTATTTGTTCTTATTTCAGAAGCTTCTGAAATTACTACCTTATTCATCTCCATTAAAGCAGCTAATAAAACTTGCGAATAGTTTTGTGATGCGTTTTTAAATCCACCTGCTTTGGTTTGCCAAATTTTAAATAATAAGGGAAGCCCTCCTTCACAAGGATTTATAGCAGTAACAACAGATTTTACATTTCCACTTCCTGCATGATATGTGTGCATTACGAGCATTTTAAACCATAAATCGGCTTCGTTAAATTGAATGTTATATGTTACAAGTAATTCTTTTACAGAAGGAATACAAATGTTTTTTATAAATTTTGAAGCAGCATATGCAGAACGACTAACATCTTTACGTTCATCAGTATGCTTATTTACTTTAAGTCCGTACTTTCTAGCAACATATGGCATTAATTGATATGGACCATAAGCTCCAACATTTGATTTTTGAAGTTTATTTGGACTTTCGATAATTAAAATTGCTTGTGCATACCAAGGGTCAACTTTATTAGAAATAAAAACAGGAATACTTGCATCAATATTTGGAACTGCATTTCGGAAATTATAAAAATATTTTTTTCCATAAGAAAATAATATTTTAGATGAATCTGATAAACAATATTCTTTTCTTAAACTATCACGGTAAGCTGATTTTTGCTCAGTTGTTTTTTTAGTATAGCTTGAAATATGAATTTTATCAAGTATTATTCTGCTGCTGGCTTCATTCATAAGAGCCGAATCGGCAGGCATA
>MENC01000262.1:5556-14777 GCA_001768155.1 Bacteroidetes bacterium GWA2_30_7 | reverse complement strand
ACGCCAAAATTGTGGTTGAGGTACGGTATCCCAAAAATTTGCAGTAATAATAGAATCAAGAATCAACCTGCGATAGACAGAATCGTTGTTAAATAATACTTCGTTATAAGTAAATGTAATTGTAGAATCGGGAAGAAAAGCAGTATTAGTAACTTCGCTAAAAGCAGTTGTATCTATATCCAAAGTCGTTTCCATTTCTTGCGAAAAAGACTGTTTTGCAAATAAAATATAAGCAAAAAGTAATAAATAGATTTTCATAATAAATAATATTTGAAACAAATATAATAACGAATTTTTGTAATATACTAATATGCAGAAAGTTACAATTTTATAAAATTAAATTAAATATCGCAGATAATGAGTATGTTACGATTATTTATTAATAAAGTTACGTTGATAAGTTTTTTTTAAATCTTGTTAATTCTGAGATTTAATCAAGAATTGAGGGATATTTATATCGTGCGATGAATAAATTTTCATAATTTATATTGAAATAGGTTATAAAATTTAACAATTAAACCATTACACTATTATAAAAATTGATGTTTTTTAGAAACTTTTTATTAATTTATTGAGCGTTGAGCTTGTTCAGGTATTGGATTTTCAAATCGTCTAAGTATGAGCTAATTCGGTAAAAAAATGACCTTTTCAATTAATTGTTTAATTGATTTATTATACTTCTCCATTAATTTTCAATAGAAAAAAATATCGAATCGTAAATATTTACTGCCCCCCAAGTAATTTATTTTTGTAGAGAATTCTCAATTAATGAAATTTTAAGGTCATCGAAATAAACTACTTTGCTTTTATCTGGATTCCAAACATTAACTTTTAAAGGTTTTCCATTTAAAGCAATAGGAACAACAACCTTAATCTCTAATCTTTCCCAGCCATCGGCATTTCTTTCTAATGGTTGTCCGCTATCTAAATAAAAATCATCAACATTTTCAGCAGAAACAACTACCTTCCCTGATTTTGATGTACAATATCTCCAAACTTCAATTTGAAAAACATCACCAGATTTAACTTCTTGTATCGTATAAGCCATACCAAAAAGTTTATCTCCTGTTAATTTCAAAGAATTTTTACCACTTTTAGCTTTTTCATTAGATACTCTTTCTCCATGATTAAATTTAGCAATGGTAAGCCGTTTATCTGTAATAAAAAACGAACTATCGCTTGTAAGATGTTCTGCATCACAAAATACCTCTTCAATTACATTCGTTGTTGCTTCTTTTTTCTCGGTACAAGAAATAATTCCACCTAATAAGGAAAATAATAATAAATAATTTAGTATTTGTTTCATAAATTTTTTATATGTGATTAATTTTGCAAATTTAAAAAAGAAAACAAAATTTCTACATTATAAGCTAAAAAATATAAATATTATCTTTGAACAATTTTAAAGAACAAAATTAACATTATGATATTTAGTAGTAGCTTGTTTTTATTGTATTTCCTGCCAATTTTTCTAACTACTTATTTTTTAGTTCCCAAAAAACTTAAAAATATAACAATTTTACTGTTTAGTATATTTTTCTATAGTTGGGGAGCTCCTAAATTTATCTTCGTAATTTTAGGAACTACTCTTCTTGATTTCCATTTAGTTAAATGGATGGACAATACTAAAAATGAAATTCATCGACGAATGATGCTGATTTTATCATTAAGTATAAATCTTGGGTTATTATTTTATTTTAAATATTCAAACTTTTTTATTGAAAATGTAAATCAGGCACTTTCTGTTTTTGGTGGTGGCGAAATTCATTGGACAAAACTTGTTCTTCCAATAGGAATCTCATTTTATACATTTGAAACAATTACTTATGTTGTTGATGTTTATAGAAGAATTCATAAACCATTAAAGAATTTTTGGGATTATCAACTTTATATAATATTGTTTCCTAAACTTATTGCAGGACCAATTATACGTTACCATGATTTAGCTGACCAAATTACAACTCGAAATGAGAATGTTGACAATCGCTTAACCGGATTTTACAGATTTGCATTAGGCTTATCCAAAAAAATTCTAATTGCAAATGTAATGGGCGAACAAGCTGATAAAATTTTTGCAATGAATATTGCCGAGTTAGATACATATACTGCTTGGATTGGTATTATTTCATACACATTCCAAATTTATTTCGATTTTTCTGGATATTCAGATATGGCAATTGGCTTGGGAAAAATGATGGGATTTAAGTTTCCCGAAAATTTCAACAATCCATATATTGCACAAAGTATTACCGAATTTTGGAGACGATGGCACATGACCTTAGGTAGTTGGATGAGAAGTTATTTGTATATTCCGCTGGGTGGTAATCAAGTAAAGACAAAATCAAGATTATATTTTAATCTTTGGTTGGTGTTTTTGGCTTCTGGTTTGTGGCATGGAGCTTCGTGGAGTTTTGTACTTTGGGGAGCTTATCATGGAGTGTTTCTGGTATTAGAAAGAGCGTTTTTGTTGAATGTTTACAATAAAATTGGAAAATTTCCAAGTACACTTCTCACTTTCTTTTTTGTAATGATAGGCTGGGTTTTCTTTAGAATAGAAACCCTAAGTGAAGGATTTATATTTGTTAAAAGATTATTTGTTTTTGAATTTGTTCCAAATCTTTATTTTGGGAAAGAATATTTTACAATTTTAATAATTGCAATAATATTTTCGTTTTTTGTTTATACAAAATTTGGTCAAAAAATTCAGGATATGGTATATTACAATGATTATCCAAATTCAAGACATATTGGAATTTCTATTTTAACGGTTTTATTACTTTTAATATCAGTAAGCACAATTACTTCTACGGGCTTTAATCCATTTATATATTTTAGATTTTAGTTTTTTAAAATATGAAACGAACTAAAATAAAAAACATACTGTTAATTCTTTTGATTTTATTGCTTTTTATTCCATTAATTCAAAACACTATTCCATTTATAAAAGAAAAACCTCTTGGAGGAGAATATATATTAACAAAAAAACCAGATTCATTGATTGATAATTGGTTTTCAGGAAAATATCAAACAAATTACGAACCTTATTTTAACGAAAATATTGGATTTAGGTCATTTTTTATACGCCTTAATAATCAACTTAAATATAGTTTTTTTGATTTTATAAAAATAGGGTTAGCTGTTTTAGGGAAAAATAATCAATTATTTCAATCCGATTATATTGATGCTTATATGGGTTTTGATTTTGTTGGATACGATAGAATTAAAAAAGGATTTGAAAGAATCGAATACATTCAAAAAAAATTTAAAGAAAACGGAATTGAATTTATATTGGTTTTTGCACCAGCAAAAACTTCTTTTATGCCTGAAAATATCCCACCACAATATAATCTTGAAAAAAGAACCCAAACTAATTATGATTTATATGTTTCTTATTTGAGAAAAAGTAAAATTAATTTTATTGATTTTAATAAATATTTTATTTCAATTAAAGATACAAGTAGATACCCATTATATCCAGTAAACGGCGCACATTGGAGTGGTTATGGAATTACTTTAGTTACAGATAGTTTAACCAATTATATTTCAAAGTTAATGAATATTAAAATGGTTAAACAAATTGATGAAGGAGGTTATACAACAAATACAGAAATGAAATGTAGTGATGATGATTTGGCTACACCATTAAATATTTTTCAAAATTTAGATAACTTATATATGTATTATCCAAATATAAAATATATTACCGATACCAATACTGTTAGACCTAATGCTTTATTTGTAGGAGATAGTTATGTGAACGGTTTTTATACATTTTATCCTTATCTTGACAGCACTTTTGGTAAAAATTCTAGTTTTTGGAGTTATAACTATAAATTAAAATGGCATAATCGTAAGATTATAGATAAAAAGATACTTGTTCATACGCTTGATGTTGAGAAAGAAGTTCTATCAAAAGATATATTGGTATTATTAATTACCGAATTAAATATAAAATTTCTTGATGAAATCTTTACTCAAAGATTTATCAGTCTTTTTAAAGAACTGGAAAATAGAAAAGATTTAAATGCTGATAAAAGAGATAACAACAATAATATTAATAATTCAGAAATTCAATCTCAAATTGAAATAATAAAAAGTAATAAAGAATGGTTTGATTTGGTGAAAAAACAAGCTGCTGAAAGAAAAATATCAGTAGATGAAATGGTTCGTAAGTCAGCATTATACTTTATTAAAAATAAAAAAAGTTAATTTTTTATTCTTATTTTGTTTTCAAGATATTTAATTGCTTTTTCAATATCAGGTTCAGAACAACAAAAAAAACGATAAAATGCAATTTTTTTTGAAATCCCATATGATTTTGATGAAATTGTTTTAAAAAAATAGTTTAAAATAGCCTCAATCTCCTCAGCTGTATTAACATGTTCGTATTTCATTAAAATTTGGTAATCTAAACCATACGTTTTTTTAAATTCATAACCTGTGATATAAGTTCCTAATCTCCAGAGAATTGTCCCTTCATTTGGAATAGAAACTCTTAGTTCTCCGTTTTTTTCTAATAATAATGCAGACATTGCAACAACTTCAGGTAAATTTAAAATATGTTCAAAAGTTGCCACAGAAGTTATTCTGTTGTATTTTACATTATTAATTTCTGAAATATCTTTATAAATTTTTCTTATCCGATTACGGTATGGAGAATCTTTATATAACTCTTCAAATGGTTCAATCACATCATAAACATTTACATTTGGCTCATATTTAAGCTGATTAAATGTCCCAGCTCCGATTTCAAGAGTTGTTTTATCATTGTGTACATTTGAAACATCTTTTGCTACCATTTTATGAAGCCATCTTTCCATTTTTATTGAAATTGAAGTAGCTTTTGTTTCTCCTTCTCGGTTTTTCTTATAATGTTCCTTATATATTTGTTGGTATTCTTTGGGGAGATTAAATCTCTTCTTAGGATATATATCTATAATGGATTGATACTTAGAAATATTCATATAATAATAAGTTTATTTAATAGCGAAAGAATATAAAATAATCTGAAATTAATCTTTTGTTGCATCTTTAATAAAATAAAGAGGTCTTGATTTTGACTCATTGAAAATTCTTGCAATATATTCGCCAATAATACCAATGCTTAATAATTGAATACCCCCAATAATTAATACGGTAACCATTAGTGAAGTCCAACCTGAAACCGTATTACCTGAAAAGTGATTAAATATAGAATATACAGAATATAATAAGCCAAGAAAAAAAGTTAGAAGACCAAAGTAAAAAGAGAATCTTAACGGTTTTGAAGAAAATGAAGTAATTCCATCTGATGCGAAATGAAGCATTTTTCGAAAAGTATATTTTGATTTTCCTGCAAAACGTTTTGCAGCCTGATAATCTATTATCGTCTGATTAAATCCCATCCAACTTATTAATCCTCTGGTAAATCTATCTCTTTCTGGAATTTCAATAAAAGCATCAACAGCTTTTCTGGTCATCAAACGGAAATCTGCAGATGCAGGCTCTATGTGAATATCTGCCATATAATTAACAAACTTATAAAATGTTTTAGAAGTTGTCTTTTTGATAAAACCTATATCTGCATTGTCAATTCTACGAGTATTTACAATATCAAATCCCTCAGATTGTTTTTTCAAAAGCTCAGGAATAATCGCAGGCGGGTGTTGCAAATCGCCATCCATAGTAATAACTATTTTTCCTTTTGCGGCTTTTATGCCAGCCATTAAAGCTATTTGGTGTCCAAAATTTCTTGAAAGTGAAATGCCTTTTACTGATTTATCTTTATTGTTTAGTTCCTTAATTTTTTCAAAAGTACCATCTTTGCTTCCGTCATCAGAAAAAATAATTTCATAAGAATAATTAAGTTGATTCAGTGTATCTTTAAGTTCAATATATAAGGAAGAAATGTTTTTTTCTTCATTAAAGCAAGGAATAACAATTGAAAGGGAAATCTCTGATTCCATTTATTTTTTAAATTTTAGTCAAAAGTATAAAATATTAATCATTATAAAAATAGTAACTATAAAGGGTATTTCATTCTTATTTTTTTACATATCGTGGAAAAATGTTAATATCGTATTAGTTAACTAAATTTCTTTTTTTATTTTTGAGATTAAATACTTACCTAAATTCAAGTAATTATTTAAATAATTGATTTTTAACCTATTACTGTTTGCAAATAATGATAATTTTTAAATGAATATAATTAAAAATTTGTATAATAAAATAAAGCTTTTCCCTCTTGGATTTTCAATTATTTTAGGGATTATTGCTTTTTTATTTATTACTAAAGGATTAATAATCAATCCAAAAAATGTCGATTGGTTGTTAGAAGGTGACCCTGCTACAAATTATTTAGGATGGCAATTCTACAGGGCTGCACCTATTTTACAATTTCCATTTGGATTAAATCCAAATTATGGAATTGAGCTTAGCTCATCAATAGTATTTACTGATTCAATTCCTATAATGGCATTTATCTTTAAACCATTTAATTATTTTCTACCATCAGATTTTCAATATATTGGCATTTGGATTTTATTGTGTTTTATATTACAGTCATTTTTTGCAATTAAACTATTATCAAAATTTTCTGATAATAAATTGATTATCATTTTGTATAGTACTTTTTTTTTAATTGCTCCTTTTTTATTAAATCGTCTTAATGGACATTATTCACTTTTTGGTCAATGGATAATTCTTGCTGCAATTTATTTATATTTTAATACGGTTTATAAAAACAAATTTTGGATATTATTATTGTGCATTTCTTCATTAATGCATGCATATATTTTGTTGATGATTTTATCAATCTGGATTTTAGATTTAATTCAAAGAATTATAGGTAAAGAAGTAAAAATCAAAAAGATAATATTGTTTTTTCCAATTAATGTTTTTATAACTTTTTTAACTATGTGGGCGGCTGGTTACTTTGTAATTTTACATGGTACAAATAAAGGCGGATTTGGTTATTATTGTATGAATATATTGTCATTTATTAATCCTAATTTTAATTGGTCATCAATATTACCCAGAATTGATTGCAATTGTAATGAATTTGAAAGTTTTAATTATTTAGGAATTGGGATTATTGTACTACTTTTTATTTCAATAATTTTAAGTTTCAAATTAAAAAACATTAAATTCAATTATCGAATAATTCTATTAATAATTTTATGTTTTTTATTTTACATTTATTCACTTTCAAATAAAGTATCATTTGGTACAACTCAAATTTTTTCGTATCCATTGCCACATTTCTTAGATAATATAACTGATTCATTTCGTTCATCGAGCAGATTTTTTTGGCCAGTGGCTTATCTATTATTTTTATTTATTTTTTATATTTTGATTAAAACGTTTAAACAAATATTTGTAATCGTTATTATATCCATTTTATTAATTGTACAAGTGATTGATTCATATTCATCAATTTTAAATTTCAATAAAATATTTACAAAATCAAACTCATTTAATTCTCCATTAAGAAATGATGATTGGAATAAAATTGCGGTTGGATATAAAAAGATATATTATGTATTGCCTGATGTTTTTCCAAAAAACTGGTTACAACTTTCCGAATTTGCCGTATCTCATAATATGTCAATAAATGCTGGCTATTTTGCAAGGGTTGATGAAAAAAAATTCGAGATTTCAAGAAAATTAATTACTGAATCAGTAATTTCTAATAATTATGAAAGCGATGCTTTATATATTTTTAATGATGAAAAATTATGGCACCAAGCTTTACAGCAAATTAAACCTGAAGATTTTGCCGGCGAAAAAGATGGTTACAATTTCATAGCTCCTGATTTTAAATATACATCTGATTTTAAACAGTTTATCGCAAAGATTAGGGATAATGGTTCTCCAGGGTTTGGAGCAATCAAGCTTACTGGTGATAAATTATTTGGTCTTTCAACAAAAATTCAGAACATAAACACTAATGATATTTTAAAAGTATCTGTTTGGAGAAAAACTAACACTAAAAAAGGGAAGTTGGTTGTTACCGCTGAAAACGTCGAAGAATTTAATGTTTCAACTGGGACTGCAATTGAAAAAAATAGTGAAGGCTGGGAAAAGCTTTATTTAGAAGTTGTTATCCCCGAAAAAATGAAAGGCAAATCAATAAAAGTTTATGTTTGGAATCCGGATAAAAATTCAGAAGTTTATTTTGATGATTTAATTATTGAAAAATTATCGAAATAAAAGATAAATATTGAAGATTAAGTTTTATTTTTGTTTAAATTAAACCGTATGAAAATATTCCTTTTATTATTATCTCTAATTTTTTCATTAAAATCAAAATCACAATGGGCTGAAATATCTACATTTTCCGATTATGAATTTGCTTATGGTTTTGGTTATGGTGGTATTTATTTCCCTTCAAGCAGCACAGGATATGCTTGTGGAACATATCCAGAAGGTCCTTATTATTATTATTATTCATTAATTAAAACTACTGATAGTTGTAATAGTTGGTCGGTTGTAAATTGGGAATTAATGGGAAGTTACGACGATATAGATAATTATAATTCATATAATTTTCCGAGCAATAATGTTGGATACAGAGTATTTAGTAAATATAGTGGTGATAAATTGCAGAAAACAACTAACGGAAGTTATACATGGAGTAATATATATACTGTTGGTCCGGATTTTGGTATAAATGAATTAAATGTTATTAATGATACTTGTGGTTATTTTATTACATGGAATCCAAGTACTTGTGATGATTGTTTTGATTTAAGAAAATTTACAAATCAGGTGTTCGAAACAATTTATACATTTTCTGGAACTCATCCTAATAAAATGAAATTTATAAATAGCTCTATAGGATATGTTGCATTCAGCAATACATTAAAGAAATCTACAGATGGCGGTACTTCATGGAATACTGTGCTTTATGATTCTACACAAACAATTAGAAGTATTTTATTTCCAACTGAAAGTACAGGTTATTTATTGTTAAATTCAAAAAGTTTATATAAAACTACTGATTCTGGAAATAATTGGGTTTTTATTGATACAATTACAAATAATACAATAAACGACTTTGAATTTCAAACAGATTCTATTGGATATGCAATAGGATGGGGTGGGTTTATTTTAAAAACTATTGATGGTGGATTAAGTTGGTTTGATGACAGTTATAATAATACAAGTTATTTAAGAAATATTGAATGTCCAAGTAAAAATAAAGCGTATATATTAACTTCAAATAATAGTATTATAGCAAA
>MENC01000262.1:3209-5537 GCA_001768155.1 Bacteroidetes bacterium GWA2_30_7 | reverse complement strand
TTCAATCAAAAAATTCTTTTATTTTTCCTAACCCAACTGCTGGTAAATTTGTAATCAATTATTCTGATATAAAAGAGATAAATATATTTTCTGATAAAGGATTAATATTAAGAAAAGTTCAAGATTCCAATATTGTAAATATTAGTGACTTTTCAAATGGTATTTATTTTATACAAATAATTACAGATAAAAAAACATTTTTTGAAAAAGTAATTAAATTATAATGAACTCTTTATTAATATAGATTCACTAGTGTTTTGATATTAAAAAATTACGTTCTTTGAAACTCTTAGTATATCGGGGTTGTAGCAATAATTTCGGTTCAAACGATTTGAAAAAATAGTTTTGTTGTAAAACAAAATTATTATGAACCAAGGAAAATATGTTTTTGCTCAGATTTTTGATTTTATATCTCACAATGATTTTCTGAAATGTGTACATAAATACAATGGTGATTATAAAACCAAACACTTTAGTTGTTGGAAACAATTTTTATGTATGGCGTTTGGTCAACTAACACATCGTGAAAGTTTGTCAGACACAATTCTTTGTATTCATGCAAATTCACCAAAACTGTATCATTTAGGCATTGGAAAAGCTATCAGCAAATCTACATTGAGTAAGGCTAATGAAAATCGTGACTGGCATATTTATCAAGATTTTGCGCTTCTTCTTATTGATCAAGCAAAAACTCTTTGTCAAGGAGATAATCAACTTGAGGTAGATATTAAAAATAATATTTTCGCAATTGATTCATCAACGATAGATTTATGTTTATCTGTATTTCCTTGGGCAAAGTTTCGTAAGCATAAGGCTGCTATTAAAATCCATACAATGATTGATGCAAAAACTTCTATTCCAGAGTTTATATTTATTTCAGATGGGAAAAAGCATGATGTAAATGTTTTGGATATAATTACTTTTTTGCCGAATAGCTTTTATGTACATGGACAGAGGCTATGTTGACTTTAAAAGGCTATACCGTATTCACAAAGCAGAAGCATTTTTTATAACCAGAGCAAAAAAAGGATTTAATTTTAAACGAATATATTCCAACAAAGCAGATAAAGAAAATGGTATAAAATGCGACCAGACAATTAAACTAACTGGTTATTATGTATCGAAAGATTATCCGGAAAAATTACGCAGAATAAAATTCTACGACAAAGAGACCGGAAAACTCTTAATCTTTCTGACAAATAATTTTGAATTAACAGCATCACAAATCGCATTGCTTTATAAACATCGATGGTTTATTGAACTATTTTTCAAATGGATTAAACAACATTTGAAAATTAAATCATTTTGGGGAGAAAATCCCAACGCTGTGAAAACGCAAATTTGGATAGCTATCTCAGTTTATGTGATTATGATAATTCTAAGAAAAAAATTAAAAATCAAGCAAAGTATTTACGAAATGCTACAAATTTTCAGCATTAACATTTTTGATAAAGAGCCTATTTCTCAACTGTTTAACAAACCCGATTTACAAGATGTCAAAGAACCTTTATATAATCAATTGAAATTGTTCGACTTATAACGAAACGCTAGTGATAAATATGATAGAAACAATCTGATTCTAATATAGCTTTGAAATCCTGCATTAAACAAAATTATGTATTTTTAATTTATGCTTGAAGATTTTTTTATGCAAATTTTTCAAAATTTGAGAATTTTTGAAAACTACCCGACATAT
Source organism: Bacteroidetes bacterium GWA2_30_7 (assembly GCA_001768155.1). GTDB lineage: Bacteria > Bacteroidota > Bacteroidia > Bacteroidales > GWF2-33-38 > GWA2-31-9. The sequence continues at coordinate 3,841 of MENC01000262.1, read as the reverse complement.
CCGATGTTTTTTTCTTTAGACTGAAGCCATTTTCCCATTTTATCAACATTTCATCAACACCACAAAATAAAATCAACATTTACACTAATTTTACAGAAATCTTAAACATTTCAAATCAAATGTCGAATTTTGTTCACTTGCATGTTCATTCAATGTACTCTGTTTTAGACGGAGCTTGTGATATTAAGCTTCTTATTAAAAAAGCTAAAGAATACAACATGTCTGCAATAGCTCTTACCGACCATGGAAATATGTTCGGTGCTAAAACTTTTTACGATGTAGCAATAAAAAATAATATTAAACCAATTATTGGTTGCGAAGCTTATGTAGCTCGAACTACCCGATTCGATAAATCTGGAAAAGACGATGCAAGTGGCGACCATTTAATTTTACTTGCAAAAAACCTGATTGGTTACAAAAATCTTATCAAGCTTGTAACCATGGCATATACCGAAGGATTTTACTACAAGCCGCGAATCGATAAAGAAATATTAGCAAAACATCACGAAGGAATTATTGTACTTTCAGCCTGTATTGCAGGCGAAGTTCCAAGAGCAATTATAAAAAACGATTTAGATAAAGCCGAAAAAGCAATTGAAGAATATAAAGCACTTTTTGGAGAAGATTATTAT
>MENC01000262.1:0-3088 GCA_001768155.1 Bacteroidetes bacterium GWA2_30_7 | reverse complement strand
CGTCAAACGATGTACACTTTGTAGAAGCAGACGATGCCGAAGCACACGACCGATTAATTTGCATTAACACAAATAGTCTTGTAAGCGACATTAAACGAATGCGTTACACAAAACAAGAATTTCTCAAAAGCCATGACGAAATGTCTGAAATATTTGCCGATGTGCCCGAAGTTATAAGCAATACTCTGGAAATTGCCGAAAAAATTGAAATTTATAATCTGAATAGCAGTCCTATAATGCCTGTTTTTCCTATTCCCGATAGTTTCGACACAGAAGATGGTTATAAAAGTAAATTTACAGAAGCTCAACTGCTAGAAGAGTTTGGCGAAGATTCATATAAAAGACTTGGCGGATACGAAAAAGTGATTCGAGTAAAATTAGAATCCGATTATCTGCGAAAATTAGTTTACGATGGTGCTGTAAAAAGATACGGTGAGTCGTACGATAATTCCATCAGAGAACGTATTGATTTTGAATTGGAAACAATTAACAAGATGGGCTTTCCGGGATATTTCCTAATTGTTCAGGATTTTTTAAATGCAGCACGTAGTATGGGAGTTTGGGTTGGTCCCGGACGTGGTTCTGCTGCCGGTTCTGTTGCAGCTTTTTGCCTCGAAATTACAAATATCGACCCACTTAAATATAATTTACTTTTCGAAAGATTTTTAAACCCCGACCGTATTTCGATGCCAGATATCGACATTGATTTCGACGAAGAAGGTCGCGACAGAGTTATGCGTTGGGTTGTTGAGAAATATGGTGTTAAACGCGTTGCTCAAATAATTACTTTCGGAAGTATGCAGCCAAAAATGGCAATTCGTGATGTTGCCCGAGTCGAAAACTTGCCGCTAAAAGATGCCGACCGACTAGCTAAACTCGTACCCGAAAAAGCCGGAACAAGCTTCATAGATGCGTTTAAACAAGTTCCAGAGCTTAACGATGCCAAAAAATCAGATAATCAACAAATTGTAAACACATTAAAATATGCTGTTTCGCTCGAAGGAAGCATCCGAAACGTTGGAACTCATGCATGCGGCGTTATAATCGGAAAAGAAAATTTAGACGAATATATTCCGCTTTATACCTCAAAAGATGCCGGTGCAATTGAGCTTGTTACGCAATTTGAGGGTTCACTTGTTGAACAAGTTGGGCTTTTGAAAATGGATTTTCTTGGATTAAAAACATTGTCAATAATCAAAGAATCAATCGAGTTAATCAAGAAAACACGAAAAATTGACATTGATATAGATAATATTCCACACGACGACGAAAAAACCTTCCATTTATACAGTATGGGCGATACTACAGGTGTTTTTCAGTTTGAGTCTGAAGGAATGAGAAAATATCTTCGAGAATTAAAGCCTAATAAGTTTGAAGATATTATTGCGATGAATGCACTATATCGACCTGGTCCTATGGATTATATACCTAGTTTTGTAAAAAGGAAGCACGGAAAAGAAAAAATAGAATACGACCTTGCAGAAATGGAAGAGGTTTTGAAAGAAACCTACGGAATTACTGTTTATCAAGAACAAGTGATGTTGTTGGCTAGAACTTTAGCCGGATTCACTCGCGGCGAATCGGATATTCTCCGAAAAGCAATGGGGAAAAAGAAACGCGAGGAAATGGATAAACTGAAAACCAAGTTTATAGCCGGATGTAAAAGCAATAACCACGACGAAAAAATTGCTCAAAAAGTTTGGCAAGACTGGGAGGCTTTTGCCGAATATGCTTTTAACAAATCACATTCAACTTGTTATGCTTATGTTTCTTATCGAATGGCTTATCTTAAAGCACATTATTCGGCAGAATTTATGGCTGCGGTTCTTAGTCGTAACCTGAACGATATTAAAAAAATTACTATTCTGATGGACGAATGTAAAAGAATGGGAATTCAGGTTCTTGGTCCGGATGTTAACGAAAGCGATTTAAGATTTAGTGTAAATAAAAAAGGAGCAATACGGTTTGGACTCGCTGCTGTAAAAGGATTTGGCGAAAACTCAGCATTAACAATAATCGAAGAAAGAGAAAAAAATGGCAGTTACACATCTCTATTCAATTTTATCGAACGAATCAACTTATCAGCCGTAAATAAAAAAGGACTCGAAGCATTAGCGTTATCAGGCGGTTTTGATTTGTTTCCAGAAATGGCACGACATCAGTACTTTGTAGAAAATTCTGGCGGAAATTTCATCGAAACATTAATACGTTACGGTAATAAATTCAAAGAAGACAAAGGCTCAATGCAACCATCATTATTTGGAGATAGCATGGAAGCTGAAATACAAAAACCACCAATCCCAACAGGTGCTGAATGGACAAAACTCGACCTTTTAAATAAAGAAAAAGAACATATCGGAATTTATCTATCAGCACATCCTTTAGATGATTACAGGTTAGAAATAGACCATTTTTGTAACACCTCAATTGCTGAACTTAAAGAGGTTAATAAAAATATTGATAAAGAATATTCAATTTCTGGAATTGTTGTACAAGTAAAAGAAGGGCTGGGGAAAACCGGAAAACCTTATGGAACTTATATGATAGAAGATTATACCGATTCTATAAAGTTTACATTATTTTCAGAAGATTTTGTGAATTTCAAAAAGTTCTTTACGATGGGCTTTAGTCTGTTTGTAAAAGGACGTTATAAATCAAGAAATTTTTATGCAAGTCAAAATAAACCTCAGCAAGAAGTTGAAATGGAATTTAAAATTTCGCATATCGAACTACTTTCCGAAATGCGTGAAAAAAGCATCAAACGACTAAAGTTAATTGTCTCGGCTTCTGATATTAACAAAGAATTGATTAAGAATATACTCGAATATTCTGATAAATATACCGGTAAAACTCAATTGAATTTTGTATTATACGATCCGTTGAGCGAGATTCAAGTTGAATTGTTTTCCAGAACAAAAAGAGTTTTTATTTCAAAAGAGTTTATTGATTTTCTCGAAAAAAATTCCTTTATTGAGTACAAAATTGAATAGAAACTATATTAATATACAAACAAATAATAATTAAACACTTACAATCATGGCATTAGAATTTACAGATTTAAATTTTGAAGAAGAAGTATTAAAATCTG
>MENC01000261.1:18036-19080 GCA_001768155.1 Bacteroidetes bacterium GWA2_30_7 | reverse complement strand
ACGGGGGCTTAAAATTGGTAAGTGGCGTGGTTTTTAAACTACTATTCTTCTTTTAAAAACGCACTTGCTTGCATCTCACTCATTTCTACCAACCTTATCAGTTCAGCTCTGTAGCCATGTTCGTCGGTGCCTTTACTTGCTTTTGCTAATTCAATAACTTGTTTGTAGGTAGCATTGGCTTTGTATTTCGAATCTCTTAACAACATTCCAAACTCAGCAATAGCAGCAGAAAATCTAAAATTATCGGAAGTTTTAGCCAATGCAACTGATTTGTCGGTCAAATGATTTACAATTAACTTACTGGTGTCTTCGGTTGGTTTTTTGTAACGAAATTTAACCGTTAACAATTCATTGCTTGGTGCTGTTTTTGGAACCAATTCGGTTAAGTTTTGATAACGAAGTGGGTCAATGGATGGAGCAGTTCCATCGCCTTTCAACACAATTTCGTACAAGGCTGTAACGGTGTGTCCTGCACCTAATTCACCGGCATCTTTGGTGTCGTCGTTAAAATCTTCGGAGTTTAACAAACGGTTTTCGTAACCAATTAATTTGTACGATTCTACTTTGTTTGGATTAAACTCTAATTGCAATTTAACGTCTTTAGCAATGGTAAAAAGTGTTCCGCCCATTTCGGTAACCAATACTTTTTTAGCTTCTAAAATATTGTCGATGTAAGCGTAGTTTCCGTTTCCTTTATCGGCAAGGGTTTCCATTTTGGAATCTTTGTAGTTTCCCATTCCAAAACCCAAACACGTTAAATAAACTCCCGATTTTCTTTTATCTTCAATCAATTTGGTCATTTCGCCATCGCTACTTGCACCAATGTTAAAATCGCCATCGGTAGCTAAAATAATGCGGTTGTTTCCTTCTTTTATAAAATTCTCTTGAGCTATTTTATATGCCAATTTTATTCCCGCACCACCAGCTGTTGAACCTCCAGCACTCAAATTATTTAACGCTTCTAAAATTTTCTCTTTGTCGTTTCCGGTTGTTGAAGGCAATACCAAACCCGCAGCACCAGCATAAACTACAATAGCAACACGG
>MENC01000261.1:16521-17953 GCA_001768155.1 Bacteroidetes bacterium GWA2_30_7 | reverse complement strand
AACATCAACCAAAAACACCAAGTTACTTGCTGGTAATTCGCTCATGTCTATTTTTTTACCTTGTAAACCAATGTGTATGAGTTTGTTTTTTGCGTTCCAAGGGCAATCGCTCATTTCGGTAGTGATAGAAAACGGATGTTCGTCTTTTGGTTGTGGATAATCGTAATTAAAATAGTTAATCATTTCTTCAATTCGTACCGCATCGGCAGGTGGGGTTTGTCCGTTGGTAATAAACCTGCGAACATTGGAATACGAAGCCGCATCAACATCAATTGAAAATGTAGAAAGCGGATTCATCAACGCATTTTTAAAATCGTTTTCGGTAATTGGACTGTATGCTTCGGTGTTAAAATTTTCATTGGTTGAATATCCTATAGCCCCTGTTGAAATGGACGCTGGATAATATTCTTGACTGTTGTAATCTTGACTTTTGTAGTCTTTTTTTTCACAAGATTTTGTTCTGTTTAGGGTGTTTTTTTCTTCTTTTAACTCATCCACTAATTTTTCAGGTGCATTTTGTTGTAAAGCAATGTTTAGAATTTTAGTTTCTGAAGGTTTTAATACAACAGAAGTTTTTGCAGCAGCTTTGTAGCCAGTTAGAACAAAAGTTATGGTGTAACTGCCAGCGTTTAAAGAAGAAAATTCGTAATTGCCATTTAAACCCGAAAGGGTTGATTTTATGGGGTTTCCTTCGGCATTTTTTAATATAATGCTAACTGTTGATAACGGTTGTTGGTTTCCGCTATCGGTTACCACACCTTTTAAAATTGCTTTGGTGCTTTGTTGAGCATTTACATAATTGATGATGCTCATAAAAATAATTCCAAGAAGCAAGGCGAGGAATTTTTGTGTTTTTAAAGTCTTCATAATTCTAAATTTTTGGGTGAATAATTTCTTTTTGGTAACTTGATGTGATTTAAAAACTATTTCCATAAAAATTTTATTATTTGATTTTTTTAACACTAAAACACTACTTTCTCATACTCAATAATTAAAACGGAGTAAATTTGTACTATTATGGAAAACAACATCGTAAATAGAGTCGATAAAAGCGGTTTATTACAAATTAATCTCGACGATTTTTATCCAAAAGGAGAGCGAACAGTTTTCGATATTAAAGATTGTTTGCATGAAGGCTTGGTTTTAATTGAAAAACCTTTTAGGGAATTTGTTAAAAACAACGATTGGAAAATTTTTCAAGATAAATATGTAGCCATCACTTGTTCTTCTGATGCCATTGTTCCTTTATGGGCGTACATGCTAATCTCATCCCACTTAAAACCTCTAGCTAAAAAGGTTGTTTTGGGAAACGAAGCGGATTTAGAAAAATCCATTTTTCAAGATGAATTTAATCAGCACGATTTTACTATTTATCAAGATAAAAGTGTTATTGTTAAAGGATGTGGTAAATTTCCTATTCCTGAATCTGTTT
>MENC01000261.1:15907-16500 GCA_001768155.1 Bacteroidetes bacterium GWA2_30_7 | reverse complement strand
TGCAAGAATATGCTAAAACAATAATGTTTGGAGAGGCTTGTTCGGCAGTGCCGTTGTTTAAACGTTAGTTTTTCTTTTTGCGTTTCTTTTTATTTTCTTTTTTCTTCTTGTTTTCTTTGTCGTAATCTAATTTTCCACCCCAAAAACGCATTTGTTGAAGCGTCCAACTTATTCTACCATTTAAATAATTACCAGGTCGCTTGGCATTATATTTTAAAGGACTTGGAAGCACAACTGTTAAGGTTGCTGCTTGTTGTTTGCTAATTTTTATAGCCGATTTATTAAAAAATTCCCGAGAAGCTGCTTCAGCTCCATAGACTCCATTACCAAGTTCAACAATATTTAAGTAAACTTCCATGATGCGTTGTTTGCTCCAAATCGTTTCAATTAAAAAAGTAAAATAAACTTCAAAGCCTTTTCTTACCCAACTTCTGCCAGGCCACAAAAAAACATTTTTAGCCGTTTGTTGACTTATGGTGCTTGCTCCACGTTTTTTCTTGCTTTTTTCGTTGTGTTTCATAGCTTTTTCGATGGCACCAAAATCAAAACCATGATGTTTTAAAAAATTTTGATCTTCAGAGCAAACCACAGCC
>MENC01000261.1:14852-15901 GCA_001768155.1 Bacteroidetes bacterium GWA2_30_7 | reverse complement strand
AAATCAGGGGAGATTTCTTCTAATGGTTTCCATGTTTTTTTTAGTGTCATTTCTTTTCCATCCATTTTCTGCTCAACACACCTAATAACCATCAATGGAGTAATGTAGATCGGAATCCATCTAAATAATATTACTGAAACTATACTTATTGCTAAAAACCAAAGGCAACTTTTAAGGCAAATTTTCCAAATTCGAGAAAAGATTTTTTTCATTTTATGACATCAACTATAGTTGAATGAGTGCAAATGTAAATTAATTTCAATGTTAATAATACTTGACATTAAAATAAATGCTGCATTAAACTTACTTTTGGAAAGTAGTTTTTATAAAAAATCATGCATACATTCTTTTTAGTTCTTCATGTCTTGGCAGCCACAGTATGGACTGGTGGGCATTTAATTTTAGCCATTGTTGTTTTACCAAAAATTTTAAAAACGAAAAACATCAAAGCATTGACCGAGTTTGAAGAAAATTTTGAAAAAATTGGCATACCTGCATTAATTATTCAAGTAATAACTGGAATTTATTTGGCATATTCATTACTGCCAAACATCTCAGAATGGTTTTCATTCTCCAACCATATTTCCACACATGTTGGCATTAAATTATTATTGTTAATTATCACAATAATTTTAGCACTTCATGCTCGATTTAAACTTATTCCTAATTTATCAGAAAAGAATTTGAATGCTTTGGCAGCACATATTTTTATGGTTGCACTTGTTTCGGTACTTTTTGTGGTAGCAGGGTTAAGTGTTCGATTGATGATTTTTTAGCCCCTATAACTCCCGAATACTTGGGATGAGTTAGCGATTATTTTTTTAGCGTTCGAATAAAATTAATAATTAACCATCTATCTTCCTCTGATGGGAGTTTTTTCTTAAATCCAGGCATATCATCACGCCCATCAATTAATTTGTAAAACAATTCACCATCGGTTTGTTTTTGAAATTTAGCAGAAGAGAAATTACCTAAATCACCATTTAATTCAGAAGCCTTTGAGCCATCTCCTAAACCGCTTTTACCATGGCAAGAGCTACAATGCTTTG
>MENC01000261.1:14072-14787 GCA_001768155.1 Bacteroidetes bacterium GWA2_30_7 | reverse complement strand
TGGTTCATTAACTACTACAACTTCCTTTGGAGTAGGCACATCTTGTTTAATTGGAGTAGGGGTTTCAACAGTAGTTTTAACTTCTTTTGGTTCGCTTGTTTTAGGCAATGTAGTTTTTGGAGCAGTATTTACTGTTGGTTTTACTTCGTTGTTTTTGACTGACACTTCATTCTCAGCAGTTACAGAATTATCTTCTTTTGTTTCAACAACATTTATTTCTTCTATTTTTTCAACCTCATGTTGAACAACAGGTTCAGTTTTATCATTAGTAACAACTACTTGCTCTGTATTATTTTTACACTGCTGAAAAAACATAGCAAAAGTTACTAATCCTAATGTTAAAGTTATTTTTTTCATCATGTTATTTTTTAAATTTAATACAAAACATCACTTTAAATTTGATAGATAAAAAAAGCCGTCCGTCAACTGACGGACGGCTTTTTACCATTTAATCTGTTATTATTTTTTAAGTGTTCTAACAAAATTTACGATTAACCATCGGTCTTCTTCTGAAGCCATTTTTTTAGCAAATGCCGGCATATCATCACGTCCATCGATCAATTTGTAGAAGATTTCGCCATCGGTTTGTTTTTGGAATTCTGCTGATGAAAAATCACCTAAATCACCTTTTAATTCTGGTGCTTTTGAACCATCACCTAAACCTTTTTTACCATGACAAGAAGCACAATGTTTTGCATACAACGTTTTTCCAACA
>MENC01000261.1:11774-14062 GCA_001768155.1 Bacteroidetes bacterium GWA2_30_7 | reverse complement strand
TGCAATCCCTAACAACATTATTTTTTTTAAATTTTTCATGACTTTTTCGTTTTATTTGATTTATATATTTTGAATAAATTGAGTGTTAAAAATACTAAAATAGACCATATACTTACTAATATTAAATTTGGAAAAATCCATAAAAACAAAGGTGTTTTGTTTGGAGGTGACCACATGGTTCGTTGATCAAAAGTTGATTCATCTTCTATCTTTTCACCTTTGTTTGAATCAATAAAAGCAATAATTGTGCCGTATTCATCACTTTCGTTTAAAGCAATCCTGAATGTTAATTTACCATCAATTCCGGTTAAACCTTCATCTATTGGAACAGAAACAAAACCTTCTTCATCTGTTTCATAACTATCTTCTTCACCAAGTTTTAGATTTCCGAACAATCTAGCTAATCCAACTTCAATCGATTGGGCTGCAAGTGGCTGATTATCTGGTAAAAACAATCGTGCTTTGATATAAAATACACTATCTTCTTCTTCAATAGTAGCTTCTATATTAGCATCAAGAGCTTCTACGCTTTCTTCGGTATCTTCAAACAATTTACTGTTTTCTAGTCTAACAATAAAACTAACGGATGGGGTAGTAATTTTATAAGGAATGATAAATTTGGTTTTGCCTTCTTCATTAGTTATTGTTTCACCTATTTTTTCTTCTTGCGACTCACCCGATTCTCCTTCTGCAACCGTAACTTTATATACGTCAAATTTTTGCTTAGCACAAGGGTTAAAACCATTTTCATCTTTAAACTTAGCAGAAATATTTATCAAAGAATGCTGGTTTATTATTTTTTGATATTGAATCGAAAGGCTTATGTCTTTCTTTTCTTCCTGACTGTATGCTTTATTACTAATAAAAACAATAGTTAATATTAATAAAGCAGCTACTAATTTGAGTTGATAATTGATTAAATTTCTCATAATGTTTCGTTTTTATCATGTTCTAAAGCACCCATTTCTTCTGCAGTTTCGTGGATAGGAACAACAGGTAAATAGATAAATAAAATGGTCATTATTAATAAAGCTGACGCCAAAGTTCCAAAAGTAATTAACCATTCAAGTAGTGAAGGAAAATAACTATGCCAAGCTTCTGGAACACCTTGAATTGGAAGAAAAGGATGTAATAAAGTAGGGGTTACAATTAAAAAACGTTTCCACCAAGCACCTATTACCACCATAAGACCAATAATAAAAAGTGGGAGTGGTTTTCTTCCTTTTTTGAAAACTAGTACACAAACCGGTAAAACCAAACCTCCTATAATAACTGACCAAAACAATGGAGCATAATGGCCTAAAAATAATCCATACAAGTGGTCGGCTTCTTCTTCAGTTGTTTTATGAGCTGGTGATTTTTCTGTACCTCCATGACTACATTTTGGTTCTGCTCCACCTTTTTTGCAACAACCTGATTTAGCTTCTTTACCACCACATTTTTTTGCTTCACCTTCTTTATGTGCACAACCAGCTTTGGTTTCACAATCTCCTTTACAATCATCTTTACCACATTTTTCGCATTTTTCTTTATCAACAATTACTTTAGCAACTGAAGATGCACTTACATAATTTGGAACCATATACATTCCAAGAAATGCAACTAAACCAATAATTAACGTTAATTTTTTCATAATTTTAAATAATTTAATTTTTAATAATTCTTTTAATAATGCAAAATTAATAATCTTAATAATATATTGTTGTTAAGTAGTGTTAAATTTATTACATGAAAAACAGACAGTTAACTAAATTTAACTTGATAATTTTCCTAAAATAGTAATATTACCTTTAACTTTCTGATTAATAGAAACATTAATTTTAGAGTTTATAGGAAAAAAAACATCTACTCTGGAACCAAACTTAATAAAGCCTAATTCTTGTCCTTGAATAACAGATTCTTGTATTTTAGTATATGTTACAATTCGACGAGCTAAAGCACCGGCTATTTGACGAATCATCAGAGTTTTTCCATTTTTTGATTCAATTACAGTTGATGTTCTTTCATTATCACACGACGATTTTGGATGCCACGCAACCAAGTAATTGCCACAGTGATACATAAAATATTTTATTGTTCCACTTAAAGGAATCCAATTTACATGAACATTAAATGGCGACATAAATATTGATACCTGAATTCTTTCTTCGTTAATAAATTCGTCTAAAAATACCTTCTCAACTGCAACAACTTTTCCATCTGCCGGAGATAATACAATATTCTCATCGGGTTGAACAATTCTAACAGGGCTACGAAAAAAATAGATGACAATAAATAATAATGCTAAA
>MENC01000261.1:444-11689 GCA_001768155.1 Bacteroidetes bacterium GWA2_30_7 | reverse complement strand
GGGTATAATATTTCCAGAGTCTTTAATATTAATGCTGCGTTTAAACATTGATTCTATCAAATCTCCGTAAGTACTTGTAATAACAACTATTATTGAAATAATTATCCAGTTTTCAAAAGCTAATATTGGAAAAAATTGTACTAATAAAAATGATGATAAAATTGTAACTAAAGCTCCACCAATTGTCCCTTCCCACGATTTTTTTGGTGAAATTCTAGAAAATAGTCTATGTGTACCTAATGTTATTCCAAATAAGTATGCAAACGTATCGTAAGTCCAAATTAATATGAATATACATAATAATATTTCTGGTTTAAAAATTACTTCAATTTCTGTTTTAAAAAGAACCATGTGGTTTAGTAAAGAAAAGGGAAGTGTTATATAAAATAATCCAAATAATGTATATGCAATATTTAAAAATGGTCTTTTAGAATCCATATAAAGTTCGCTAATAAAAATAAATAAGAGTAAAGGAATAATTAAAAGGAAAATCTTTTCGTCAACAAAGTTATTTGCATATAAAAAATTAATTGTAAAAATTAATATAGATGTTGCAATTCCATAAAATTTTTGTGTTCGGGCTTTTTCTCTATATGCGAGGATATAAAACTCCCATAAACTTAATGAAGAGATAATTAAAAATAGAATATAAAATGAAAATTGGTGTATAATAACACCAAATACAATAATTATTATTAGAAGTAAGCCTGATAAACTACGAACTAAAATATTTTTCAATTTTCAATATTTTTTAAAATTTCTAATGCTTTATCGAAATCTTCCGATTTTACATATATTTCAATATCCCCGAGTACAACATAAGACGAATCTTGTTTATTCATAATATACGATTCGATATTATTTTCAGTTAAAATTTCTTTTGCAATAAGTGCAAGATGCATTTTTGAAAAGCTATAAACTTTTACCCAATTTGAATCCATTAATTAAAATTATTAAAAAATACATATAATTCTTTAGGTCCATGTGCTCCTAAAACAAGGGTCTTTTCTATATCGGCTGTTCTACTTGGACCGGTAATTAATGTAATTTGAGATGGTAAACTTTCGCAATCTGCATTTAATCTATCAATCGCATCTTTAATGTCATAAACTAATTGTTTGGAAGTTGCTATTACGATATGAATATTAGGATAAACATTCATCTTTCTGCCTGATGCCTGACGCGATGAAACCAATACACTTCCGGTTCTTGCAATTAAGCTTTCGCATGATGTAACTCCTACATTTAATTCTAAAAAATCTTTGCTGCTTGATAAATATGGAACTCCTGCATTTTCAAGTAATTTTTGAATATTACTATCAATGCAATAAACTGAATCTAAGGAATATTCTTTAATTAAAAGTCGAATATTTTGATTAAACTCACCTACATTTTCGCAAAAAACAAACTTGCCATTTATTTTAGTAAATTCTTGAGCAAAAACTAGTTCAAGAGAATCTTTTGTTTTGATATAAACATCTGATAAATCTTGAGAGCTATCTTTAAAATTATTACTACGCACCGATGTATCAATAACTTCTCTGATTAAATTAAGTATATTATTCCTTGATTGATTCATTAGAAACTATATTCTCTTCAAGCTTTTTATCAGTCGATTTATTTGGATTTTCTCTATTACTGCTTAACATATTTTCGAGGTCAGCATTTTTGAAAGCTCGTTTGCCAAAAATATTTTCTAAATCTTCTGCAAAAATAACTTCTCTCTCAAGTAATAATTCTGCTAATTTAATTAACCCGTCTTTATTTTTTGTTAAAAGTTCTTTTGATTTTTGATAGGCTAATTCAATTATTGATGAAACTTCTTTATCAATTTCTTCAGCAGTTTTTTCGCTATATGGTTTGGTAAAGCCAAATTCGTTTTGTCCGGTTGAATCGTAATAACTTATATTTTTTAACGATTTACTCATACCATAAAATGCAACCATCGCATAAGCCTGTTTTGTAGCTCTTTCCAGGTCGTTTAACGCACCGGTAGAGATTTTTCCAAAAATCAATTCTTCCGAAGCTCTACCACCAAGTGTAGCTGACATTTCATCTAATATTTGTTCTGTGGTTGTAATTTGACGTTCTTCTGGCAGATACCATGCTGCACCAAGAGCTTTACCACGAGGAATAATTGTAACTTTTACCAGCGGATTAGCATATTCTAATAACCAACTAGTTGCAGCGTGTCCTGCTTCATGAAAAGCAACTGTGCGTTTTTCATCTATAGAAATTATTTTATTTTTCTTTTCTAAACCGCCAATAATTCTATCAATTGCATCAAGAAAATCTTGTTTTTCAATCAGTTTTTTTTCTGTTCGAGCAGCTATTAAAGCAGCTTCATTACATAGATTAGCAATGTCTGCTCCAGAAAAGCCCGGGGTTTGTTTTGATAAAAAATCAACTTTAACTTCGGGTGATACTTTTAATGGACGCATGTGAACTTCAAAAATCTCTCTTCTTTCATTTAAATCGGGTAATTCAACATTTATTTGTCTGTCGAATCTACCGGCTCTCATCAATGCTCTGTCAAGAATATCGGCTCTGTTAGTAGCTGCTAAAATCATAACTCCACTATTTGTAGCAAAACCATCCATTTCTGTAAGCAATTGATTTAATGTATTTTCACGTTCATCGTTTGCACCATAATTTGCATTTTTGCCTCTTGCTCTTCCTATTGCATCTATCTCATCAATAAATATTATACATGGAGCTTTGCTTTTTGCTTGTTTAAATAAATCTCTAACCCTTGAAGCTCCAACACCAACAAACATTTCAACAAAATCTGAACCTGATAATGAAAAGAAAGGTACGTTTGCTTCGCCTGCAACTGCTTTAGCCAGAAGGGTTTTACCTGTTCCTGGAGGACCAACTAATAAAACACCTTTAGGAATTTTTCCTCCAAGTTCGGTATATTTTTGTGGATTTTTTAAAAAGTCAACAATTTCTTTAATTTCAACCTTTGCTTCTTCTAAACCGGCAACATCTTTAAAATTAATTTTCACATGAGATTCCTTATCAAATAATTGAGCTCTGGATTTTCCAATATTAAAAATTTGTGAACCGCCGCCGGCACCACTAAATCTTTTGAAAATGAATATCCAAATTGCAATTAAAATAATAATTGGAAGCAGATAACTTAATATATCACGAAAATAATCTGTTCGGGTTTCGTAAAAAACAGAAATGTCGTTTTTCTCTAATAGCGTTGACTGTGCATCTTTTAATTGTTGTTCAAATACTTCTACAGAGCCAATTGTAAAATAATATTGTGGTTCGTTTTTAGAAAAGCTACCAACGCCTTTTGAGTTTATGTCTTTATATCTTTCATTTGAAATTTTATCGTCTTTTATAAAGATTTCTACTCTTTCTCGATTAACAACAACGACTTTTTTAACATCATCATTAGTCAACATTCTCACCTTAAAGTCGTTCCAAGTAGTTTGAACTGCACCCGAGCCAAAGTTCATAAACTGCATTCCTATAAAAACTATTGCAATAATTGCATATACCCAATAAACATTAAATTTTGGTTTATCGCCTTTTGGTCGCTCCGACTTAGGCTTTTCCTGTTTTGGATTATTTTGTTCTTTATTTTTATCTTCTATATTTTCTGCCATTCTTATACAAATTTAATTATCCGAACTATGTGAGAAAACTACTGAATCTGCCCAAAGAGCTTCTAAATTATAATATTTTCGATATTCATTCAGAAAAACATGAACAACAACATTAGAATAATCTAATAATATCCATTGTGAATTTTCCCAACCTTCTGTTTTCCAAACTCTTTCGTTTAATTTCTTTTTTGCATTTATTTCAATATATTCTGCAATTGTTGATACATGTGTTGTTGAGTCTGCATGACAAATAATAAAATATTTTGTAATACTGTTTTGCAACTTAGTCATATCAAGGCTTATAATATCTTTCCCTTGTTTCTCTCGAATACTCTCAATTATTGTTTCAAAAAGCTTTTCCGTTTCGTCGATGTTTCTCATTATTAAATATTAATCAATAAATTAATCTACAAATGTAATGAAATACTTTTTACATTACTAAATTTATCATAATATTGAAGTTAATAAAACATAAAAAATTATGGCTACAATTGGGAAACAAATAATTAATATTGAATCAATTGATTCAACAATGAGTTATGTAAAAAATAATTTAATCAACTCCGACAAAAATGAAGGTATTATTGTATCGTGTATCAGTCAAACCGATGGAAGAGGTCAGTTAAATAACTTTTGGGAAAGCGAAGCTGGAAAAAATATTACTATCAGCTTTTTTATTAAACCTAAAGATTTTATTGATATTTCCGACCAATTCAAAATATCGGTGTTAGTTGCAGTTTCAGTTTATGATTTCATAAAAATGCACGTAAATAAGAATGTTTCAATCAAATGGCCCAACGATGTTTATTACGAAAACAAAAAAATTGCCGGAATATTAATCGAACATTCTATCGAATTAAATAAACTTGAAAGTACTTTAATAGGTATTGGAATTAATATTAATCAAGAAATTTTCAAGTCTGACGCTCCAAATCCTATTTCACTGAAAAGCATTACAAATCAAACTTATAACCTCGAAACTTTAATTATTCAGTTAGCTGATATTTTAAATAAAAATATGTTTGTTTTAAAGACTAATTATCAGATTTTAAAAGACATATATTTGAAAAATCTTTTCCACAAAAATACATTCCACAAATACATATACAAAAACAACAATATTTTGGCTAAAATAACCGACATTAATAATTATGGTCACTTAATTCTTGAAACCGAAGAAGGAACTGTGATTTCTTGCGATATGAATGAAATTAAGCACATTGTAGAGTAAAAGATAGATTGTTATATTAATAAATTGTTAAATTGCGTTGCACTGAGTTCTTATCGAAGTGTAAATTGTTAAATTGTTCTATGTGATTCTTATCTATGTGTCTATGTGGTAATGAAGTTAGAAGTTAGAATAAGTAAAACGAAAATAGAATCTGCGTTAATCTGCGAGACAAAATGAAAAAAAATACCTTCATAATATTTCTACTTTTAATTTGTAAATTTCTATTCGCAAGTCCTGTAAGCGATTCGCTTGTTGTTCAGGAATATTATCTTGAAAATGGTCTTAAAATAATTTTAAACGAAGACACAAACGTTAATTATGTTTATGGAGCTGTTGTTGTAAAAGGCGGAAGCAAATTCGACCCCGACGATGCTACCGGAATTGCTCACTACCTCGAACATTTAATGTTTAAAGGAACAGCTCAAATAGGAACAATAAACTATGCCGAAGAAAAAATTTACTTAGATAGTATTACAAAATTATACGATTCAATTCCCTCATTAACAGACACTTTTTTGATTAATGCAGTTTTAAAAAAGATAAATCAACTATCTGTTAAAGCCTCAGATTATGCAATTCCTGATGAGCTTGATTTGCTGATGCAGGAAATAGGTTGTAGCGATATAAATGCCTATACCAGTGAAGATTGTATTGTGTATCACAATTCGTTTCCATCGGAGCAAATTTATAAATGGCTCGATATTACTTCACAACGGTTTGTAAACCCTGTTTTCAGAATGTTTCAGGCTGAACTTGATGTAGTTTACGAAGAAAAAAATATATATGCAGACGAATGGTTTTCAAATTATTACGAAACATTTATGAGCCATTTTTTCAAAAATCATCCTTATGGTCAGCATACAATTATTGGGAGCTTTGAACATTTACGAAAGCCTTCAATTTCAAAAATGTACGATTATTACAATAAATATTATGTGGCAAATAATATGGCTCTGATTTTAACAGGCAATTTTAAATCAGAAGAAATAAAGGATTCAATAATTCAGCTTTTTAGTTCATGGCGAAAAGCTAATTTGAAAGATTATAATAAAATTCAGGAAACAAATTTTAACGGTCGTGAACAATATAAGATGAAATTAACTCCATTAAGAGTTGGCTCACTTGGATTTCGCACAGCACCTGCCGGAAGCGACGATGAAAATGCTTTGGAATTAATAAACGAAATGCTCGAAAATTCGTCTGAAACAGGGTTTTTAAATAATCTGCATATTCAAAACAAGCTGGTTGACATTGATTTAGTAAAACTGCAATTGATTGATTATGGTGGAATTATGATTTATTATATTCCAAAAATGTTGCAATCGCTTAAAAATGTTGAGAAAAAAACAATAAGTTGTCTTAGCGAAATTAAAAACGGAAATTTCGATGATGAATATTTCGATTTTATTAAAAATCAGGCTTATAAGAATCATATTAAAGAGTTGGAAGTTATAAATGAATATGACAATGAAGGGGCTAACGCAGGAAGGCTCGAAATTTTAATCAGCAATTTTGTAAGCAATAAAAGCTGGACTGAATACATTCAATGTAAAAAAAATATTCTGAATATTACTCGTGAAGAAGTTATTGATGTAGCCAATAAATACTTTAACGACAACTATTTGACATTATATTCAAAAAAAGGAAATCTACAAATTGATAAACTCGAAATTGCTAAAAACGAAAAATTATCACTTAGCAATAAAAATTCAGCTTCGGAATATGGAAATTACTTTAGAAATCTTAAAAATTTAAATCCAAAGTTAAAATTGCTCGAACTGCATAAAGACGTTTTATACGATACACTTTCGCTATTTAAAAATTTCTACTATACATATAATCCTTATAATGAGCTTTATTCGTTCGAAATAAATATTGGTGTTGGACTAAGTCGGATTCCGATGTTGAAATTCTTAGCCGACTTTTTAACCTACAGCGGTTCAGAGAATTATCCAATGGAAGAGTTCAAATCCCGATTGCTCGAACTTGGCAGCGATATGAAAATAGAAAGTGATGAAAATTTTTTCAAACTAAAAATCAATGGACTTGATTCTACTTTAGTCGAAACAGTGGAGTTGATTAACGAACTTTTATCGGAAACATTAACGGAAAAGCTCAACCTCAATACAATGGCGAACTCGGAGTATATTAACCGAAAATTTGAAATAAACGACCCTGCCATAAAGGGCGAAGCTTTAATTCAATTCCTGATGTACGATACTCTTTCTATATATGCCTCACGACCAAACATTAAGCAATTATATAAGACTTCGGCAAACGACTTGAAGGTTTTATTAGACAGCATTTTAAAGTTTGAAACCGATATTATGTATTCCGGAAAACTAGATTACAGCTTTGTAAAAGGACTTATTTATAATAATTTATCTGCCATAAATCCTGTTTATAAAAGTAATTCGCCATATTTTCCTGAACCAAAAAATATTTCTGAAAACGAAATTTTTTTTAACAACGACCCTAACGCACAACAAAGTCAGATTTATTTTTACATAAAATGCCCAAAAACTGATAGCGTTAATCAGGCAATTTCAAATTTGTTTACAACATATCTTAACGATTTGGTTTATAACGAAATACGCAATCAAAAATCTTTATCATACAATCCTTATGTTTACTTTCAGCCAACTTATAAAGACGAAAGTGCATTTTTGCTGGTTTATCTTTCTACACAAGCCGAAAATACTGAAGAAGCCTTGCAATCGGTTTTAGATATTCTGAAGAATTTCAAAATAGAAAAAAGCAAGTTTGAAACACTGAAAAACGCTTTAATTTATTCCATAAATACAGGAATTCCTTCGTTTCGGAAATACAGCGAACTTATGCTCTGGCGTTTAAAACGAAATAAAACCGACGACCCAGTCAAATACAAATTTGAAATTTATAAATCGGCTACCGAAGCCAACCTTGAACAATTCTTTAACGAAAACATAAAATCAAAACCAATCGTTATTGGAATTGTAGGCGATAAAAGCAAATTTAACATTGAAAAATTTGTTAACTTTTCTGTTTTGGAGATTGAGGAAGAGGGATTTGTAAGGGAGTGATTAGAGAGTAACGGTGGCAATATGCAAAGTTGGGGATTACGGAGCGATTCCTTATCAAGTTACACTGCGCCTGATGCGAGCCACAACCTTTGAATAACCTATTAAACCCCAATTTTGTATATTGCATGTTGGCAGTAGTTATTATTATAATATTTTTCTAAGTATCTCAATTGAACTTATAAAACACAAGTCAGATTTTGTCTTATCCAAACTGTTTTTCAATTCAACTCCTGGATGAATAAAATTTCTATAAACTCTTGATAAATTGGTTAAAGGGGAAAAGTCACTTCCAAAAATTTTTTTCTCTTCAATAAAGGAAATCAAATCAAATAGCACGCAATCATATAAGTCCTTCTTTATTGGTTTACCAGCAGCGTTTACATATTCTATCTTTTTAATTTTTTTTCTCTCACAGTAATAAGTAAGAATTAATTCAACAAAAGAGCCTGACAATACAATAGTGGATTTTTTATTTCCAACTAGATAATTAAAGATTAACTCGTTATAATCACGATTTATTAATGGTCGAAATTTTTCATTGACTTTCATAATTTTTTTTGATGTCTCTGAATAATTAAGCTCATTTAATTGAAAAATTGAAATATTATTCAAGCCAGTTAGCCATTCTTTAGGCAAATTTATTTCGGAAACAATATCTCTTAGTCTATTTATTTCTGCATCAAGATGGGGATTTATTAGATAATAGGGAGTGTCATATGCATCGGTTTTATCTACTTGAATAATATAATTCTTTGAAATCCAATTATTTTTTAATTCTAAAGCTTTCTTCGGATTAGTATTCATTAATACTGGAAACATTTCATCCTGTATGGGTAAATTCCAATTATCAAATTCATCCTCTTTTCTGCAATTCAAGAGAAAAGTATAGAGGGATTCTAAAGTGAAAAAATTTTCGGATTTTAATATGTCTATTGAATTTAAGAACAATTTGTTAATTGCACTTTTCTTTTGAACCTCTTTAGTAATTTCTTTTTGCTTATTTAAGGCATTCTGAAGATTGTTCTTTACTAAATCATCGTCAGTTTCTAGAGATAATGCCTTTTGATAAATATCAATTGCTTTATCAAGCTTATCCTCATTTTTATAAATGTTTGCAAGATTATTTAGAGCAGCACTTGTTTCCCCTTTAATATCAATACATCTATTATAAGCATATTTTGCTTTCTCTGGATTTCCTAATTCATTAAATGCATAACCAACTTCAAACCAGATATCTGCTTTATCTATTTGTTGTTTTGAAAACTTCTCATAAAGGTTTATAATGAACTGATATTTCTTTTGCTTATGAAGTTCTTCTATGACAGGATTTAGATATTCTAAAAATACTTGTCTAAAAGAATACTCTTCTTCCAAAGTGGTTGTTATTTCAGAAATTAGATTATCAATACTTTTATTGGACTCGACGAGCTCATAAAACATGTCAGAATAAGCCTCATTCAATTCAGACAGGATAAATTTATAATGATAGCAATTAAGGTATTTCAAAGATTCCTTAACTGACTTTAAACGTAAAACTTTTTCACCAATATGTTTATAAAGAGAACATTTAAGTAGCTCAATTTTCCCTCAAATATCATCGCCTGATTGTGTTTTCTTAATTGAATCTAATTTTTTAATTGCAATTTCTTCTTTAACAGGCAAGTCTAGTCCGATAGACCATTGAGAATCAAAGTAGATTGGCATATCCCCAAACCAATCATCAATAATAAACTGTTTAGTTATTTCCATTGCAGAAATTAGCGATGTAAAATCACTATAAGTTGTTTTGTCTACACACATTAAGACTCCAATAAGCCCAAACCAAAAATTTTCAGTATTTTTTTCTTTATTAAAAGTGTCAATATAAATGTCTTTTGCTTTTTTAAGGTCACCTTCTGCATAACAAATATTTGCAAACTGCAATTGTAATGCAAATTCAGATTTAGGATTTTCATTTAGCTCTTTTGCTAATTTTAAGTACTCGTGAGCTTCATTAAAATTCTTTTTATTTAACTCAATCTTTGATAAATCATACAAAACATGAGTAGAACGATGCTTTTCTTTAGCTGTAATCAAGACTTTTTCTTGATTTTCAATTTCACCAATTTTAAAGTATGTATCTGAAAGTCTAAGAACAAAGTTTAAATTCTCTGGAAATTTTTTTATAGCGGTCTTGAAAAGCTGAATTAGTTTATAATTATTCTGATAAATATAATGTAATTGATTTATAGTATCTTCAGGACAAGTTTCAAATTCTAATGCTTGTTCAAAATATTTTCGAGAAGTATCTTTATCATATAATGGGTTTTCGTCATCTGAAAATGTTTGATTACCATAGGTTTTTCCAAGCCAATAACAAATAAATCCACCAGCCTTTTTTTCATTGTCATTTTTAAAAGCCTCTTTTAATTCTTTAGCAGATTCAACAAATTGTTTTTTGTCGTAATATATTATTCCAAGCAAATAACTAGCACCTAATTTATCAGGAAATTCATCTCTAATCTGAATACATATTTTTTTTGCGCTGGATAAATCATTTTCTTCATACTTTTTCCAAGCACTCTCAATTTGAATTTTATATTTTTCGTCTTGTGTTTTTGTCATTATTTAAATCTTGTGTGACTGCTCTATTTTATAATTACCGCCAACTCGTTTATATATGCAACTACATCACCAATCTTCTATGTTTTAATTAATTACAATCCGATAATAAACGTTTACAAACGAGTACAAATATTTATTTACGAATATTATCAAAAGTAAAATTTTCTTTTGAATTTTGCAAGTATGGTTATTTGAGAATAAAACTTAGTGTAAAGTTACTGCTCAATAACTTCCATAAAATAACGAAAGCCCAGGTCGTTTTGAGATTTGCTATAATGGCTTGTCGATTTAATCTTTACATCGCCACCCCTACACCTCCAGCTTCCACCTTTTGCAATTCCTTTTTCAGAGGTCATTTCGGCAACATTTCCGCAAACATTATACAATCCAAATACGTTAGGATAATATGAATTTACGGGTGCTGTAATATCGGCATTATCATTTAATGAACCTGCAATGCCCTGAGAATTAAAATTGTCGATAAATATTTTTTTAGTTATTGTATCTATTCGTATATTTTCTTCGCCTACGCCAGTAAAATTACACATAAAACGTTCATTCATAAATAGTTTATTTCCCCAAGGATAATCAAATAGACTTTGTCCGCTTGAAGCTGCACATTCCCATTCACTAAGGGTTGGTAATCGAAATAAAACCTTTTTATATTTTCGTTTCGGGTTATCATTGTATTCGATAGTTAGCCATTCACAAAATAATTTTGCAGC
>MENC01000261.1:0-357 GCA_001768155.1 Bacteroidetes bacterium GWA2_30_7 | reverse complement strand
ATCAAGCCAATTAGAAGAGTCAATTTCTGCAATTTTCAATAAATCTTTTCGGTTTTTTACCGTAAGAATATGCCTGAGTGTTCGAAATTGAACATTGCTTACTTCGTATTTACAAGCATACAACTTGTCATTAATTTTTACAACTGATTTTTCAATTTCTTTCCAATTAAAACTGTCGTAATTGTCTGTTTTGACTTTATTAAAAGACATTAATGTAATTGAATAAATTACAACTAAACTTAAAAGTATTGTTTTCATAAATTTTTAAATTATTAGTAAATTCTATTTGCTTTCAGAAAAATTTGCCCTTAGGGCATTAATGACAATAAAAACTCAAACCACTGTTTAATATTTTCC
>MENC01000260.1:4251-5797 GCA_001768155.1 Bacteroidetes bacterium GWA2_30_7 | reverse complement strand
TGATGGCGGTTCTGACCAATCTGATGAGATGATAATTTATGCTATTTCGTCAACTAAATATCATCTAAAAGGCATTCTAGTAAATGCTTTTGGAACATATTCTGACGAGACAAAAAACAAATTAGTAGAAAAATTGAAACTTAATTTTTAAGTTATGGAATTGATAAATACGATTATAAGCTGGTTTAAAAAACCCAAGAACGAAACCCACGGAAAAACACCTAAGGGTTTATGCCCCGTGTGTTGGGGCTATCAAGAATATGATAGAAAAATAAGAAAACTATATAAAGATAGACAAATTGAAGTAAACAACCATAAAGACAATTATATGTTTGTGGAGGATATTATTAAGAAATATGTTGATGGGATAAGGTTAAAGAAAGGAGAAATTATTAATTGTTCAAACTGCAGAACTGAAAATATGAAATGAATTAAAATCCAATTGCTGAAGTAAGCTAAAAAGAATAATCTTATAATTGGAATATGTATTATTGCTTGTCCTTTTCTTTATGTGCCAATTATCAAACAACTACTTAAATCCATGCAAAAAGATGAACTGAAACAATTTAGTGCAATTATAAGTGGACAAATCATTTAAAAAAAATATGAAAACAAGAACACAAACCGAAGAGAATGAAATTATAAAGACAGCAATTAAAATATTTTGAAACTAATTAAGACATTAATAAATTCTAATATCTATATTTCACTTGCGGCAGTTTTTCTGACCGTAGAAACACAAATACAACTGGGAATGGAACCACAATGGCATCCCTATTTGTTCATTATCTTCTTTGCTACATTATTTGAATATAATCTTCATAGGTTTATTACTGTTGTTACAAATAAAGAAGCCCTTAACTCTGACAAACACAAATGGGTTCGAGAAAATCTGAAAGGATTTTATTTATTGGTATCCCTCTCTGTGATAGCTTTTGTTTGTGTTACATTTTTGGCAAAAAAAGAAGTACTGATTACATTAGTCCCAATTGCTGCAATAACTGTGTTTTATTCACTCCCTGTATTCGGAAACAAGCGAACCGTTTTCAGACTTAGAGAAATACCTTATTTGAAAATTTTTTTGATTGCGTTTGTTTGGGCTTCTTCAACAATACTTTTACCTATCATTCAATCAGATAATACATTCAACAATACTCACGTCATAGTTATGTTAGTGGAACGATTCTTTTTTGTTTTTGCGATTACAATTCCTTTCGATATTAGAGATATAGAAGCCGACAAACAAGCTGGTCTGAAAACTATTCCATTGTTAATCAACGAAAATAAATCATTAACGATTTCCTACCTGTCTTTGTTTGTCTTCTTTATCATTTCATTTTTTCATTATCAAATATTGAATTATTGGCTCATTATTTTACCCTTGAGTATATCGACTTTAACAACCTTTATCTTTTTAAATTCAAGAAAAATCAGAAATTTGCCTTATTATCATTATGGGATATTAGATGGGACAATGCTCTTTCAGGGGTTGCTGGTTTTGGTGTTCTACTATCTTAATATAAATTTCAATAAATAATGAGAAATA
>MENC01000260.1:3103-4201 GCA_001768155.1 Bacteroidetes bacterium GWA2_30_7 | reverse complement strand
AAGAATATACTAAACAATGGAATTCCGATTTCAATTTCACTAAACCCAACATTGGAAAGGGAAAACTTTCAACCCAAAAAACCTTATAGTAAAAAACGTGTATTTACCATTTCCGCTTTAGCTATTTTAATTGCTATTTGCGTAAGCTTTATTGCCAAGTTGTTAGTTTATCTCATAGACTTAATAACAAATATTTCGTTTCACGGAAATTTTTCAATTGAATATTCAAGTCCAGCCGACAATACCTTGGGCTTATTTGTAATTGCTATTCCTGTATTTGGAGGACTTGTTATAGGTCTAATGGCTTTCTATGGTTCAAAAGCTATTCGTGGACACGGAATACCCGAAGCTATGGAACAAATTTTAACTAATCAAAGTAAAATTAAACCTGCTATTACTTATTTAAAACCGCTTTCTGCTGCTATATCTATTGGTACAGGTGGCCCTTTTGGAGCAGAGGGACCAATTATTGCAACGGGAGGTGCATTGGGTTCTACTTTAGGACAACTTCTCAAAATAACACACAACGAACGTAAAATATTACTCGCAGCAGGTGCTACTGCGGGAATGTCCGCCATTTTCGGAAGTCCAATTGCTGCAATTTTTCTAGCAATAGAATTATTGCTATTTGAATTCTCCCCACGTTCCATTATTCCCGTTGCATTAGCTTGTATAGTTGGTGCAGCAGGACATCATTTGTTGTTTGAAAAAGGTGTGGTTTTCCCAGTAAAAACTATGATAGAATCTGTATCCAATTCAGCACTTGGATTTTACAGTATTATGGGTATTGTAATTGGTTTGTTATCAGTTTTGGTTACAAAAATTGTTTATTTAATTGAAGACGGTTTTGAGAAACTACCCATCCATTGGGCTTGGTGGCCAGCAATTGGTGGATTAGCGGTTGGTGTTGTTGGATATTTTGCCCCACGTACTTTGGGCGTTGGATACAATAACATTACAGACATCCTATCAGGAACAATGTCAATACAGATTTTATTATCGCTGTGTTTATTAAAATTTATTTCTTGGGCAATTTCGTTAGGTAGCGGAACATCAGGTGGTACGCTTGCACCATTGCTTACTATCGGTGGGGCAACC
>MENC01000260.1:0-3075 GCA_001768155.1 Bacteroidetes bacterium GWA2_30_7 | reverse complement strand
GTAGGAATGGCGGCTATGTTCGCAGGTGCTTCACGAGCTTTCCTTACTTCAATTGTATTTGCGTTGGAAACAACGGGGCAGTCAAATGCTTTATTGCCTCTATTAGCTACCTGTACAACAGCTTATTTCATATCTTATTTTATTATGGAAAACACCATTATGACAGAAAAAATTACACGAAGAGGTGTTAAAACTCCGTATTCTTATGAACCAGATGTGTTAGAGAAATTAACGGTTGAACAAGCTCTCACTGACAACGGAATGATAATAAGCGAAGAAAATAATATAAAGGAAGTGCGTGAATGGCTAAGCCAAGAGCAGGATAATAAATCAAATTATTTTATCATTTCAAGTAACGAAGGAGAGTATAGGGGAATATTAAGTTCTTCAAACTTGCTTAGCAACCAGCATTTTCAGGAAAATTTAATAGGAACACTAATAAAACGAAATAACATTTATATAGGTATGAGTGATACTTTGCGAACTGCTGTTGAAACAATGGCGAAAGAAAATATTGACGTCTTGCCTGTTGTTTCAAAAGAAAACACAACTATTATTGGCATTTTATCTTATCACGACATTATTGCAACATACAAGCACGGCATTGACGAACACGATAAAAAACAACCCCATATTTCATTAAGACGGAATGGTTTAAAAATATTATTACGTGGACAGAAAATGGTATCAGCTATGAAACGAAAAGACGAACTGAAATAATTTAGTACCATTCATTATGAGGGGACAAATCATTTAAAAAATAAGTATAATATGAAAACAAGAACACAAACTGAAAAGTTAATATGGATAGAAGGAAAAGTAAAAGGTTTTTTTGGAAAAGAACTTATTTCACTAACCAATGGCGGACTTAAACTTATAAAAGTTGTACCCTTAGCAACCTATCCAAAACACATACATCCCGACAAAACAGAGTTTGCCTATGTATTGGAAGGAACTCCTGAATTTATCATCAACTCCGAAACACATTTAGGTAAAACAGGCGATTTTTTTATCTTTCCATTCAATACCAAACACGCTATTAAAAACAATACAAACTCCGAATGTATCCTTTTAATCGGTTCTATCCAAAATTAACAATTTAATTTATTTTAAGATGAAACAAAAGCCTCAAAAAAGAGACAAAGTACTTCAACCACTAAGTCGTGACCACCATCATGGCTTGTTGCTCTGTTGGAAAATTCGAGAAGGCTTTAAACGAAATATTGAAGTAAATCGAATAAAGCTATACATAGATTGGTTTTACAAGGAGCATTTACTTCCTCATTTTGAAGTGGAAGAAAAATATGTTTTTACCATACTTGACAGCGAAGATGAATTAATTAAAAGAGCAATAGCGGAACACCGCAGATTAAAGCGATTGTTTGAATCATCCGTAGAAATACAAAAAAACCTGAGTTTAATTGAAGAAGAGTTGGAAAGCCACATCAGGTTTGAGGAACATATTTTATTTAACGAAATTCAAAAGTATGCTACAGCGGAGCAATTGCAACTAATACAACTTTATCATTCTGATGAAAAGTTTGTAGATAACCAAACAGACCTTTTTTGGGAATAATGAGCAATTTTATACTATTTAGTGTTGTAGAAAAAAATTCAAAACAGGATATTGAAACTTATGAAAGTGAATACCAGAATTTGATGGTTTTACTTAGGGATAAACTTTACTTAGATGGTTTTGGAGAATGTGGAGGAATGGGTAGATGTGCAACATGTATCATTGAAGTAATTGGAATATCAGGAAATTCAGTTATAAAAGAGAGAAATGAACCTGTAACGCTATCCAAAATGGGATATAATGATGAAAACATACGTCTTTCTTGTCAGCTATTTGTTACCAAAGATTTAAATGGAGCAGAGATTAAAATATTTGAATTGTAATAAAAGCGGTAAATACAGAGAAATACTAATCCAATGCACAGGTGTAAGCACATTTGTAAACCCCTACAAACGAATCCGCAGACCAAAGTTTGCAAAAGAGCTTTCACCTCTCCCACCAAAGAAAAATTATTTTATAAAATCCCCTCTTCTAAAATTTTTAAAACCTGCAACCGCACAGGCGAAACAAAAGTAGCTCAACAATTACAGCAAAACCAACGGCAGACAAGAACTCTACAATGTGTCGTCCTGAAATAGGTTTACACAAAATAACGTGTAAACATGAAAAAAACACGTGCCAAAAAATTCCCCCACCCGCAAAAAAATAGTTCCATATTAGCAGTATATTTGCATATAATTTACTCTGCTATTACATTAGATATGAAGCTTGAAATGGAAAATCTAAAAATTCTTATTGTTGAAGATGAAACTGGAATATTGCAATTCATCAAACAGGGTTTAGAGGAAAATGGCTTTGAGATTGATTTTGCCTACGATGGTGAATGCGGTAAGAAATTGGCTTTATCAAAAAAATATGACATCATTATTTTGGACATAATAATACCACAGTTAAACGGTCTTGAATTATGTAAAATAATAAGGAAAACAGATACTACTACAAAAATACTAATGCTTACCGCACTTGGAACGCTTAATGACAAACTGGAAGGTTTTGAAGCAGGCGCTGATGATTATCTTGTAAAGCCCTTCGATTTCCCAGAATTACTCGCAAGAATAAAATCACTTGTAAAAAGAACAACTCAATCGGCAGATAATTCCAAAAATGCAGACCATATTATTAAGGTTGCCGATATGGAACTGAACACCCATAACAAAAGAGTTAAAAGAGGAGGGGACGAAATCAGATTAACCGCAAAAGAATATGCCTTACTTGAACTACTTGTCTTGAACAAAAATAAAGTATTAAGCAAGGTGGAGATTGCCGAAAAAATATGGGATATCACTTTTGATTCGGGTACCAATGTCATTGAAGTCTATATTAATTTTCTCAGAAAAAAAATCGATAAAGATTTTTCGGTCAAATTGCTGCATACATTGGTAGGCATGGGTTACACCCTAAAGGATAATTAAATCATGAAAATAAGAACCAGGTTCACTTTGTTATTTGCGGCAATCGTTGGGATTATTCTCTTCTTTTTTTCATTCTCGATTTATTAT
>MENC01000259.1:5736-6894 GCA_001768155.1 Bacteroidetes bacterium GWA2_30_7 | reverse complement strand
CAGCAATAAGTAAAAAGAATACTCCTGTTAAAAATTTTAAACGCTCATCTTTAAAAAAATTTAAAAATGCTTTAATCTTTGATGGTTTAGGTGCTGTATCCTTCTTATTATCAGACTTATTCTTTGCTTCTTTGGTCATTAAGCTTTGATATCATTACTTGTTTTAAAAATTCAATTAATATTCAGTATAATGCCAATAATTTATAATTAATAATCAACTTAATGAATTATAAATTGTTTCGTTTCGACTTTAATTTGGTAAAATTATATAAAATATAGATATAACCTTTGTTAAAAACTAATAAAAACAAAAAATTCTCTTGTAACTTCTCAACCGCAATTTTGGTATGAAACCTTTAAATGAGGCATCTAAGTTAAAATATTGATAACTTTTTAATTTTTTGAGATACTTGATTTTGCTCACTTTTAATTATTTTATTTAAAATTTAACATTTTTATATGTTGCAAAAATGCTTATCAATACTTTGAATTTACCTGTTGAGTATTTATGATAATTTACTTAAAAATATTTTATGAAATTTTTCAAATGGTATTACTCTTTTTCAGTCCATTTATAAAAATCTAACATCATTTCAAGGGTTGTTTTAAGAGCTCTTGCTGGACTTACATTCT
This sequence comes from Bacteroidetes bacterium GWA2_30_7, assembly GCA_001768155.1. Taxonomy (GTDB): domain Bacteria; phylum Bacteroidota; class Bacteroidia; order Bacteroidales; family GWF2-33-38; genus GWA2-31-9. Next base: position 6,261 of record MENC01000259.1, on the reverse strand, counting down.
CCTTACTTATTAATTTTTCTTTATCTGTACCATAATACATATCAAGTGTTTCAAGGTCTTTTACAACATAATAGTATTTATAAGTATCAATTACATAAGAGTTGTCATTAGCTCCGAATCCTGAGGTTGGTTTACCTTGAAGTTCATTTTTTGATTCAATTCTTTCTAAAAAATCTCTTTTTGAAATCAATGCATATTTATAACCTTTATCTAAATAATCATGAAATTCATCAATTGTAATTAAAGTATATTTATATGGATAATATTTATTAAGGAATTTTAAACTGTTTTTATAATGTAATTTGTCTTTTTCTGCATAAGTAACAACAAGAATATTACTGTTTTTCAAGCCATCCTCTTTGGGAAAATCATTTATAGAATTATTTTCTTTTTTCATTGTTTTTTCTGCTTCCAAATTAAAATTTTCTGCTATTTTATTATCAATATACATTTTATCAATAAAGTAGGTTTTTCCCTTTTTATCAATTTCTTTTTTCATCTCATCAATAGCTTCTTTAACTGAAA
>MENC01000259.1:2768-5711 GCA_001768155.1 Bacteroidetes bacterium GWA2_30_7 | reverse complement strand
TAAATGCTTTATTTAAGTCATTAAATGCAAAATTTAACACAAATCCAGGACTATTTTCTGCATACTCCTCCTCTATTCTTACATATCTGTCCTGGTTTTGCATTGCCATAGCATCAAAATTAATATAACCGGCAGGGTGCATATCTAGCTTTTGAAATTCTTCATTAATTTTTTGGCATAACAAATCGAAAAATTTTTTCTCATCAGGTGTTTCTTCTGATGATATTTTTTTATAGGTATTAGTTGGAAAGTAAACGAAGTCATTTTTATATTTTCCTTTAAGGCTTTGGACGGTAATAATGTTTACTATGAAATTGCTATTTTCTGCTAAAATATAATTTGGGATTTCAACTTTGTCTTGAGAAAATAACAATTGATGTAGCAAAAAATTTAAAATAAAAATACTTAATGTGTTTTTCATAGTTAAAAACTTTTAGTTAGTGTTGTTTGAATCAATTGTAAAAAGTAAATTTGAATATCCATCATAACAAGTATTTTTTTTAAATACCCAACGGTCACTATAGAGTGAAACCTTTAAATGACAAATCTATGTTAATATGTTGATAACTTTTTAGCTTTTTGAGAGGTTAATTTTTAATTGTTTTATTTATTATTTAACATATTGTCATATTGCTAAAATGCTTGTCGATACTTAATTTTAACCTACTGAGTTGGCACATCCTCTTTAAAGAGAGGATTTTATAAACATATTAATTAACATTATTATTGCCCCAACATACTTCTAAATTGTTCCTGAGTTAATTGTTGATAGCCTTCAGGGATTTTATAAATAGATTTTTTCACTTTAGCTTTCTTTACTTTTTTTGCAGTAAATTTCATTTTAATTTCTCCTGCCGATTGAGTATATTCTAATAAAACGCCTTTAATGTCTTTAAAAAATGATAATGAGTTTGGGTTATTAACAATTATTTCATTTGTATAATAAACATCAAGTACAGATTTTTCTTCTCCGGTCATTTCAACAGTTGCTTTTTTACAGTTATATCCAGCAATTGTTTTAGTTTCTTCAGAATTTGTAACTTTAACTTCGGGCATTTCTTGGAGAGCTTTATCGGCATCTTCTTTAGTTTGAGTGATAGCCATTTTATTACCCATCATATCTAAAAGAATGGTTGTAATTTTAGTTTCGTTATCGGTAATAATAATAGTACTTCCCATTGATGATTTTTGCTCGGTTCTTACTTTATTTCCTTTATAAGTTTGTGTCATTTCGGTTGGAATTTGTGCTTTAGTCATAGCATCTAATTCTCCTTCAACTGCAACATTATATGTAACTGTACCCTGAAAATCTGTTGATTTTTGAGCTGATAAATTATTAAAATTAATAATAAGTGCTAATGAAAGAATTAATACGTTTAATTTCATGTGGTTGAGTTTATTAGTTGAAAAGTTGATTGATTGAATAGTTTATTTGTTTATAAATCCTAAATCGTAAATCCTAAATCGTAAATAGAATTACATTAAATTGCTAATTACTTCTTCCATTTTTTCTTTTGGAACTTTAGAATATCCTGCTGGTATATCGAACTCTTCATCAAGAACTTCCACGCCTTCAACTTTTTTTGCTACTAAAGACATTTTAATTTTTTGAAAAGCCATTCGGTAATCAAGAATTACTCCTTTAATTTCACTAAAAGGATTGTTTTTATTTGGATTTTCTAAACCGATATCATCAGTATAAAATATCTCAAAGTCTTTCCAAACAGAATTGTTTTCAAATTTTACTATAGCTTTTTTGCATTTATAATTTGCAATTACTTTAGTTTCAGTTGTTTGTTCAATCTTGAAAGGTGGTAAAGAATCAAATCCAAATGATGGTCCTTCGAGTGAAGTTTCGTAATGATATTTTTCGTTCATTATTTTCAATATTGCAGAGTTTGTTTTTTTAGTAACATTATAAATTCCTGCCATACTAAAAATACCCATCCACCCTTCAATTTTAGTAATATAATTATTATTCTTAAATTTAAGAGTCATTTCAGTTGGTAATAAGCTTATAAGTGGATTTGATTTTGAATCGTCTAAATAAACAATATCGTATTCAATTGTACCTTCTTCAACTTTACCTGAAAAAAAAGAATTTTTGCAATAATAAAATATCAATATAATTGATACTAAATATATTAATTTTATTCTCATTATCTGCAACTTACCAATTTTGCTGGATTTTCATTAAAACACAAACATAATTAAATTTATTAATATTAAAAAATTAATATGGAAACATTTAAAGCTATGTTACAAAAAAAAAAGAGTGGTTATTTCCACTCTTTTTTTTAATTAAAAAAATCTAAATTTATTGAATTACAAATTTCTTAATTACAGTACTATTCACGTCATTTACTTTTACAAAATAAATTCCTTTTGGCAAATAAGTTAAGTCTTCAACTTTATTATAAGTTTTTACACTTGTAATTTCCTGAGTTGAAATAATTTGTCCTGTAAAATTCATAATTTCAATTCTAACATTTTCTGATTGAGCTAATTCAATATTAATATTAAATTTGCCTTTATTTGGATTTGGATAAATATTAATGTTTGTTTTTGCATCTGCAAGAACAATTCCAACAAATAATTTAACATAAATTGAATCGTATTCATTGCATCCAAAATCGTTATACACGTAAACTTTATACCACCCATCTGCATTAACTGTAAATGTTTGACCTGTTGAGCCGTCATTTGTCCATAAATAATTAGAATAACCTGCACCTGCATCAATTGTTGCAGGATAGGCTGACACAATCAATGTATCATTAATTCCTCCGTTTACAGCATCTAAATCAATTGCATAACTAACATGTGCAACCTGACCAATTACAGTATCATTAGAATTATCAAGGTCGCCGGCATATTCTATATAAATAAAGAAATTATAAGTTGTAAATGCCGAAAAATCATAAGTTTGTGAAAAAATAAATG
>MENC01000259.1:335-2698 GCA_001768155.1 Bacteroidetes bacterium GWA2_30_7 | reverse complement strand
CTAAATATGAAATATTTGGGAAAGTAATTGCTACGTCTAAATTACTTTGAATTAACTCTTCAATAAATATTGAATCAACAGCTTCGCAACCATTATTATTTGAAACTGTTACATAATACCAGCCAAAAGTAGTGGCATTGATAGTTGATGTTGTTGATGTAATTGTTCCGGTTTCGTCAGCCCAAATATAATTATCGTAAGAGTTAACAGTAGATAGTGTTACAGGCATATTTGCAGCATAAGATTGAATAGAATCGCCATTAGCAATATCAACTATAATTGATAAATGTTCCATGGTTCCGGCTGTCGAATTATTTGACATGCTATCATCTACAAAATCAATCGAAGCATTCCAGTTATAAATTGTTATTGCAGAAAAGTCAACAGTTTGAGTAAATGTGTATGCGAATGAATCACCGGGGTTAAAATCAGCTGATAAGGTTATGGTTTCAGATACAATAGGATTTGCATCTATCTGATACGAAACATCAATAGTAGTTCCTGATGCAAGTATTGAACTACCAACATTTGAAATTAATATATCAAAAATTTCATTTGCAGACAAGTTACATTCTTCGTAATTATTTGGCATTGGTTCTAATAAAGCTAAATCAATTACTGGGGCTGGAGCAACAGTTACATTTACAGTCCAAGTTGCAATAGAACCTGTTTCAGATATAACAGAATAAGTTACTACTCCAACAAAGCTGTTTGTTGTGATACTACTAAACTGATGAACGCTTCCAATTAATGCAATTGCACTTTGAGAAAGAGTAAAATTGGCTATTAATGTAGTCAAATCTGTTCCAAAAGCAACTTCTATATTTATATTATGATTTATATTATCGATAAATGCAGGGGCTGTTTCTTCAGCGAAAGAATAAGATAAAATGTCGTTACCGGCATTTAATGTTAAGCAAGCATCGGCAACACCAGGAGAGCCATATACATCAAAAGTATTTACTAATAATGAGGCGTTTGTAGTAGATACTGACCAATTTGTACCGTTAGAATTATCTGAATTAGGGTCGCACAAAACAAGGCTTCTTCCAAATCCATCAGCAAGTAAATTCCATGGAGCAACATCATCATAATTAACACTGTCAATTACAGTTGAACCATTTTTTAAAGTAATAAATTCGCCAGTATTGTTTAAACCTCCTGTATTTTGCAATACCCCCGACAATCCAAAATTATTCAACATTGCTGTGGGGCTATAAGCAATTACTGCATATTCACCAGGGTTTATAACATAAGTTGGGAATGTATAAATAATTCCTGTGAAATTATATCCGGCTAAGTCGAACGACACAACATCATTATTATAAATTTCTAAATATTCTAAAGTATCAGTTCCAGATTCTGGAGAATTATACATAATTTCTGTTATAACAATCTGAGGTATATGAACTTCTTGAGTAACGGTTACAGTCCATGTTTGAGTAGTTGCTCCATCTTCGGCAGTAACAGTATAAATAACTGCACCTGTAAAATCATTTGCTGTTGTACCGCTTACCTGAGGAATAGCAGAAATATCAGCATTAGCACCATAAGACAATGTGTATGTTGCAATTAAATTAGATAAATCAGCTAGCCAATTTACTTCAATGTCTATTGTATGATTTATATTATCAATAACGGCTGGTGTAGTTTGTTCTGCAAATGAATAAGTAATAAAATCTGTTTCGATGTTTAATGTTGCGGCAACTGTAACATTAACTGTCCAGCTAACGACTGTACCATTTTGAGCCATAACATCATACACTAAAGAAGTTGTAAAATCATTTGAAGTAACAGTACTAATTTGAGAAACTCCTGAAATGCTTGCCGAAGCAGCATAAGATAATGTAAAGTCAGCCACTAAAGCACTTAGATTTGAACCAAAACCAAGCTCAATATCAACTGTATGATTAATATTATCAATTGCAGAAGGTCCTGTTTGATTTGGCAAGTCAAATGAAAGAATTTCGGCTAATGTGTTACTTTCTTCAATGCAAATAGTAAAATCACCTGCTGCTACACCGCCCTGATTCCAAATTCTTATAAAATAATCTGTAGAAGGATTAACATTAATAATATTATTTCCTGCTGCTGTAGTTGAATTGCAGTTTGATTGAGTTCCGCCACAGTTATCGTAAATAGCATAATTAATATCAGTTGCTGTGCCTAAAGCTATATCCATTGAAACTGAATTAACATTTCCAGAATTGAATGAATACCAAACATCCTGAATTGTTCCAAATGGGTCGCATGATGGATTATCGAACGCTGCACTTGCACACTGATTTGTACCAGTTGTTGGGACACAAGTTCCAGGAAGTGAAAGTGCTAGATTTTGAGCCGAAGCACAATCATCATTTGCC
>MENC01000259.1:0-246 GCA_001768155.1 Bacteroidetes bacterium GWA2_30_7 | reverse complement strand
TTCTATTGCATTAACCGATGTAAATGAAACCTCAGAAGTATAACCGGTACAACCTGTTTGGTCGTCATTTGCTGCAACACATGTTAGAGTGCTGCAATCGCCATTATATACACTTAGTTTTGTATCATAATCAGCATTACTGCAAGTGCTTAGTGTAATTAATTCGCCTGTTCCAATAAATTTGTACCAAACTCCGGGAGCTTTTACTGCAACAGTTCCACAAGCAGGTGCTAATAAAGTATCATT
>MENC01000258.1:8147-14913 GCA_001768155.1 Bacteroidetes bacterium GWA2_30_7 | reverse complement strand
TAATCCGTTGTGCCATTCGTAACTATCAAATTTGTCAGGAGTAGAAAAGGTTATTATATTACCTTCGCATATTGCAGTATCCTGTCCGAGATTAACAGAATCGGGAAGATAAAAAACATCAACAGTATCACTAATGCCAATGCACATATTTGTTACTTCAACCGAATACATTCCTGATTTGTTTACTGTAAGTGTTTGCTCGGTTGATTCATCACTCCACTTATATGAGGTAAATCCTTGCCCTGCATCTAAAGTAATTGATTCTGACGGGCATAAAATTGTATCTAACCCAAGGTCAATTTTTACTTCATAAACAATCAGATTAATAGTGTCTGATGCTGTACTGCAAGCATTTATTACTTCTAAATAATATTCATCGGTCTGTGAAATATATATTGAATCGTTTGTTGAACCATTGTTCCACGAATAAATATCGTAACCCGAATTTGCATAAAGTAATAATGAGTCTCCTGAACAAATGGTGGTATCATTTCCAAGAAAAACAACAGGATTTTGTATTAAACCTATTGTAATTGAGTCGTAAGCAGTACCACAAGAATTTGAGACTTTTACATAATATATTTTTATGGTGTCGGCAATTATTGAATCTGTTACAGTGCTATCGTTCCATAAATAAGAATCGTACTCGCTACCGGTTGCAAAAAGTGTTAATGTTGTACCAATACAAATAGCTGTATCAATTCCAAGATTTACAGATGGTAACGGGATTTTTTCAATAGAAATTGTATCATAAGTTATTCCACAAATATTTGAAATTTTAACAAAGTAAGTGCTGTCTGGAAATCCAGTAATTGAGTTAATTGTATCGCCTGTATTCCAAAAATATTGATAATAATTGCTTACCGGAGCAAAAAGTGTTATTGAGCTACCTTCGCAAATTAAAGTATCGTTTCCTAAGTCAACATTTGGTGTTGGAATATCGGCAACAACAATAGTATCATTAGGCGACCAGCAACCTACTATATTTCTAACGCTAACAGTTATAGTACTTTGGTTTTCTACGTTAAGAGTTTGAAATGTTGAATTATCTGACCATAAATAACTATCAAAACCAATTCCTGCATCTAAAGTAACTGTGTCGTAATCGCATTTTAATGTATCATTTATTTCAAAATAGTTTGGCAATGGATTAATTGTAATTAGCATACTGTCAACGTCTGTGCATGAATAATCGTCAGAAACAGTTAAAAAAACAGTGTAATTTCCTGTGCCTAAATATGTATAGTTTGGGCTTTGGCTTGTTGATTGAGAATTATCTCCAAAATCCCAATTATAATAAACTTCGCCAAAAGAATTATTAATAAATGATACGCTGCTCCCAACGCATAATACAGTATCTGAAATAACAAAATCAGATATAACGAAATTTATAATTATTGAGTCTCTGATTGGCACTGCACAAGAGTTTAAATCTGTAGAGTCGCTATAAATAACCAATTGAGGATATAATAAACCAAAATCATTGTAAATATGCGAAGTGCTTGAAACGAGATTTGTGTCAGAAAATCCATCGCCAAAATCCCAACGCAATGCCTGAACGTCAAGCATTGAATCAATAACAAAATTTACTTCAGTACTTTTACAGACAAAAGGTTCTACGCTAAATTTAGCATAAGGTCCTTTAACATCAATGTAATCAGTTTTTGAAACCGAATCTTTACAACCAAAGTCGATTGTTGATATAACCAGCTTAACATCAAACTGCCCCGGCATGGAATAATTATGTATTGGATTTAATAATGACGATGATGCTTCGTCTCCAAAATCCCAATTCCATTCTGATGAATAAAAAGTGCTGGAGTTATCATTAAACGAAACAATTAATGGATAACAATCGGCATTGAGCGTATCGGCTATAAAATCAATAATTGCTGATTTTTGTTTTTTAATATAATCGTATTTTATAAATGTTGTATCGCAACCAATTGTATCAACAACTTTAAGAGAAACATCGTAACTTCCCGAATCTGTATAAAAATAAATCGGATTTTCTTCTGTTGAAGTATTGCCGTCGCCAAAATTCCATAAATAATTAAGGTTTTCACCTTCTGTTGTATTTACGAAAACAACTGAGTCGTTTTCACATAAAGAAGAATCTACGGCTGTAAACGATGGCGATGAGGTTTGAACTGAAATAAAATCAGGTTTACTAATAGAGCCTGAACATCCTAAGACATTAGAAACGGATAATGACACATCGTAGCTGCCATATTCGTCGTATAATGATGTAGAATTCTGAATATCTGATGTATCACCGTTTCCAAAATTCCAATTCCAGACAGCAATAGTAGTATCAAAAGGAGTAATATCGTTAAAGTCAACGCTAAAAGGTTTGCATCCAACATCGAAATCTGTTGAAAAATTTGGTTCAGGTTGGTAAATTGTGATATTTTTAAAGGCTGTAACTCTGCAACTATTAATATCTTCAACTGTTAAGCTTGTATGATAAATACCCTTTTCAGTAAATGTATGTGAAATAGGAATATCTGAAAATTCAGAGTTTCCATAGTTGTAAAAGCTACTTCCATCGCCGTAATTCCATAGATATTTGCGATTATATGATGGAATATGTGGTAACGGAGGATACTCAAATATGTTTTCATCAATGCTGGAGTCGCCAAAGAATGTAACATTAAGTCCCGGACAACCAAATAGAGTATCTGTAACAATTACTGCTTTCAAATTTCTTACAAATATAATGCTATCGGCAACAAACGAACAGCCTGTTGTATAATTTATTAAGCTAAAACTAACATTATGATTTCCAGAACTAAAAGTATGAAATGGATTTATATCAATTGAATCTTTTGAACCATCATCAAAATCCCAAACCCATTTATCGGTATCAATAATTTTTGAATAGAAAAAGTAATCTAACGGACTGCTACAGTCAAATGATTTATAAAATTCAGCATAAGGTCCTTTTATATAAATTATATTATCTTTAAAGATTGTGCTTTTACATCCATTAAATCCTACTGTTAATTGTGCATTAAAATATCCTGTATCGTTAAAATTTATTAAAGGAAATCTTCCAGTATCCGAAAGTAAACTGTCGATGCTACTAAATGTCCAATGCCAACTATTAATAAGATTAATATCTGATGAATTATCAAAAAACTGCACACTTTCTGAGGCACAGCTTGAATTTATATTTACAAAAAAGTCGGGATTTTGTGGTGAGCCGGCTTTTATCATTATACTTTTTGTATGAATACAACCCATCCCAGTAGTTATAGTTAAAATTGTTGGATATTCACCGGTATCTGTAAATACCTGATTAACTTGTTGTAAATCTGAAATATTTCCATTACCAAAATCCCACAATCTTGTGCTTAAATTATCGAAAGAACTATTATAGAAACTATTATCTGAAAAATTTAAATTTATAGGGATACAACCACTTGTAGCTGAGTCGGTTTTAATAATAACTTTTGGAATTGTTATTATTAAAGCACTGTCAACTGATAAAGTATCCATACAACCGTGTAAACTCGTGGCAATTAGAGTAACTGCTCTCGAAAAATAATAGTTTAAAGTATCAATATAAATTGATGCTTTATTGAAAGTTTTTGTAGGATTTTGTAAAGTTGATGTAATTCTTTCAGGGTTAGAAGGAGTTGCATTAGAACTATATCCCATATCCCATTTCCAACTAACTGCATTGATTGAAATATCTGTAAAATTAACGATTACCGGAAGTTCACAATATCTGGCTGGATCTAGTGTAAATGCAGCTTCAATCTGCTCAACCTTAACCACTTTAATAATTGTATCAGAGCAAGGACTATTTTCTTTAAATGAAATAAGCTTGACATTATAATTTCCCCATGAACTAAAAAAATGTGTTGGATTTTTTGCTGTATCCGTAGGGCTTGAATCTCCAAAATCCCAAATATACTGAGCACATCCAATAGATGTATTGGTAAAAACAACTTCTTCATCGGTACAATAAAATTCTTTATCTGTTGAAAAATCTGCAACTGCTTCTTGAATTAAAATATAATCGTTTTTTGCCATTGAAGAAGAACAACCATTTTCATCGCTTGTTAATAAAGTAATATCGTAAAAGCCAAAATCATTAAAGATATGCGAAGGATTCTCAAGTGTAGATGTGCTTCCGTCGCCAAAATTCCAGCTAAATGTCATGCTTCCCTCACTAGTTGAAATATTTGAAAATGAAACATTAACCGGAGCATAACATTGATTTGAATCATTTGCAACAAAATTTGGCTCAGGAGTCCGGGAAATATTAACATAGTTATAAATTATTTTATTATTATAACAACCATGCTCATCAATAACATAAAGAGAAACAGCAAATGAACCATATTTTGTGTAAGTATGTGTAGGGCTTTGGCTTGACGAATTATTTCCATCATAAAAATCCCAGCTCCAGTATTCAATAACCCCATCTTGACTTGTTGAGATGTCCTGAAAATCAACATTTAACGGGTTGCAACCCGACAATGCTGTTGTATTTGTAAAATCTGCAACAGGGTCGTGATAAACAGTTATAAAATTTGTTTTTATTATTGTGTCGAAGTTAGTTCCATCAGAAACAATTAATGTAACCGTATAAGAGTCTGGAATAATATAGGTTGCATCTGGAGAAATTTGATTTCCGGTTGAAGCCGAATTGCCATTTCCAAATATCCATTTTCTAAAATTAATTGTACCGGTAGATTGGTCTTTAAAAGTAATAATCAATGGACTGCATCCTTTAGATGGATTAAAAGTTGTGAAATCGGCATTTATTTGAGAATATGTATTGTACGTACATATTATGTATATTAAAAAGATATGAAAAAAATTATAAGATCTCATTTAAAGAAATTATAAATGTAAAGTTAAAAATGTTTATTAATAGACTAAATTTATCAAACAAAAAAACCTGAATTAAGGCTTTGTTTGATTAATCAATCTTTTATTGTGATTAAGGTTTTAAAATTATACACTAAACTATTATATTCTTACATAAAAATAAAAAAATCCGGCATCTTTCGAATACCGGATTAATTTTAATTCATGCTATTCGCTGAAAAATTAGAAACTACGGAATTGTTACGAAATAATATGATTAAATACCTACCTCCAGCAGAGTCTCCTAAAAGGGCATATGCGTCAATTAATAACGCAGAGTCCTGTAAACAGAGACTCTGCTGGTGCTTAATCAAAAGCACATGTTATTTAGTAACGAATCCTAAAAACAAAATACTATTCGCTTAAAATTTCAGACTCCACAAATCTTACATTTCTTTGAATTCGTGAGAGAACATCAATAGCTATAATTAAATAATTGCTCGGAAATTTGCTTTGTTCCCATGAATAAATTTGGCCATTAATATTTTTGTCGCTAATGTCAAAAAGAGAGTTTGATAAAAGTTGCAAATCTTTATTTTCAAATTCCTGAATATCTTTCTGATATGCATAAATTTTTTGCTTCAAAACTGATAATTCGCCAACTCCATTTTTTCTGAATAAAACATATTCAGGAATATCTGTATTATCCATATTGTTAATTGATTGAATATCAAAATCAGGACTTAATTTATTGTTTTCAAATTTAATTTCTTCTGCCGCCGAAATTATTTCACACTTTAACAAATCAATATAATCGCAAAGTTCAGCCGATTTTTGTTTGATTCCATTTTTTTCAGCCATTGCAAGCGATTTTGCAAGATAAATTTTTGTGTCATTATCTTTTTTAATAGTATCTAAAGCAATATTATTTAATACACCTTTACTGATATTGAGTGCCAGCAAAACGCTGAAAACTGCAAGAAAAGTCAATCCGAACATAATTCCCAGAAAATTTAAAATCGAATTATTTTTATCATTCCTTGTCTGATAAAGATAAACAGGTAGAAAAACTACAAACGGAAGTGGTAATCCAATTAACAAAAATACAGCAGCTCCGGGCCAATGCATAATTTTGAATAAAGCACCTGCCAAATTTATAAAAAACACTATAAATGTTATAATATACAGCCATTTGTGTTTTTTAACTTCCTGATTTTTATAGCTGTTTATTAATGCTGCTGGTAAAAACCAAAAACAGAAAATAAAGATTGATAATACGAGCATTACATTTGCTCCGGGCCAATGCATTACTTTGAACATTGAACCAAATAACATAAGATTTGCGGTAACAATTCCTGATATATATATTAGCTTTTTCATTTTCTTAAATTATTAAAGGTTAGTATTTTGAACTAAAATTGATTTAATTGCTTCCGATTCAGCCGTACGAATATTTATTTCTAATTCTGAAAGATAATTAATCGCAATAATTAACATTATATGATAAAAATTATAGAACTCCCAATTTAGATTTACACCATTATAAGTTACATCATAAGAAGTATCTAATGATGAATTAATAAATTTTAAAACTTCCGGATTATTTAATTGTAGCGAAATCAAATTTGCCTTAAATTTTTCAATTTTTTCTTTTAATATTTTGGCAAGACCATCATCTCCATTAATTTTATCACCATACATAATTTTGGTAACAATTTCATAATTGTCTTTTGCAGATATAAGTTCCGGATTATTAGCTAATTCCTGAGCAGAAGTTTTATCAGTATTTTCTGCACTCTGAATTATTTGAATTTTTATATCATTAATAAATTCGCATAATTCTTTTGAAGAGTTTCTTATACTGCTGATTTCTGGTTCAATTTTTAATTTTACACTATCCGGTAAATTTTTAAAATTGACAAGTAAAGGATCATTTTTCTGT
>MENC01000258.1:712-8115 GCA_001768155.1 Bacteroidetes bacterium GWA2_30_7 | reverse complement strand
ATTATTAATTGTAAAAACTCCCAATACATCTTTCGATACATTCATTACAAGTAAAAAAGTAAACAAAATAAAAAACATTGATGTGATAATCAGAAATATATACTGACCTGTTATTTTTCCGGTTTCTTTATATTTATGGTATGTGAACATTGGAAGAAATACGCTAATCAGCAATACAGAACCTACAATCATTAAAGGTCCGGCACCGGGCCAATGAAACATTTTAAAAGCCGTTGCCATTTCAAATAAAATAAGAGCAATAATTCCAATTGTATAAATTCTTTTTTCTTTTGAAGATGATGAGCTTCTAATCAACGAGATTAATAATAAGGGTAAAAATATTCCTAACAATACTCCCCAACCCAACAGTAAAGTAATACTTGCACCGGGCCAATGCATTACTTTAAATAATACACCAACCATAAAAGCAATTCCGCCGATTAAAACCGAAAGATGAAGTAAAAAATTGCTTTTTTGTTTTACATCTTTATAATGCACATAAATTGCTGACGGAAAGAATAATACACATAAAATAAAAAATCCCAACACCATACCAACACTTGCGCCGGGCCAGTGAAAGATTTTAAAAACTGTGGCTAATCCAAGCAATGCCATGGATATTAAGCCTGAAATTTTCATTGTTTTTTTCATAATTCTAAAATTTTTGTCAATTAAATAACGAGTGTTTTCCTGAATTTTTTGAAGCACATTAATACCTGTTTGCTGCTTAACTGTTTCATAAGCTTGCTCAAAACTTTTTCCAAGCCGCATTTCATTCTCAACTTCGCAACAAATGTGGTCAATTAAGTCCTCAATAAGATGTGAAAAAGTAATACTTGCTCTTTCAACATCAGACACAATAACCGTAACCTGTTGTTTATTAAGCGAACACATACTGTAATCCGTAATTTGGTTTCAATAAAAGTCTGATTGTATTTACAAACTCTTCGAGTTCGGCAATTTTTTCTTTAGCAGTGCTGTTGCCTTTTTCGGTAAGAGCATAATAAATACGGTTACGGTTATTAATTACTTCCGACTCGGTTTTAACAACACCATCCTGTTCAAGTTTGTGCAAAATTGGGTACAATGCACCAAATGTAAGTTCAATTTTTCCATCTGAAATTACTTTCACACTTTGTGTGATTTCATAGCCGTACATTCTGTTTTTTTCAGATAAAAGCTTCAGAATGATTGGCTTCAGAGTTCCTTTTAATAAATCGTTAGATGCCATAATTGTTTAAATTTTATATATAACGCAACTGTGATATAATTATTGCAAATATATATAAGATATTTATATATGCAAGTAAAATATCAAATATTTTTTAATTATTTTATTAATATGCTGATTTATAGGCGAAATAATTTTTGATTTATTTAATTAGTGAGTATCCCTAAACTTAAAAAATTGCCACTAATTACACGAATTTGTGCGAAAAATTAGTGTAATTCGTGGCAAAAGAAGACTTTGTGAAAGGACACTAATAATGACTCTGCGTTTTTAAGTACGCCTACAATTGAAAAACAAAATGTTAACCTATGAAGTCATTGTTTTTGCTGCCTCTTTTGCTTGTTTGAAAGTTACCATTTTATTTGAGCCTTCATCATAAAGTTTTAAAAATGAGCATCTAAAGCTTTCAACGAGAGTAAGTTCATGTGCATTTTGTAATACTGAAATTTCATCGTTACATTTTTTTAATTTATAATTTGGAATACCCGGATGCAGGTGATGTATATGATGAAACCCAATATTTCCGGTGAACCATCTCAATAAAATTGGTAAATTATAAAAAGAAGCTCCATCCATAGACGCTTTAAACGGGTCCCACTCTTTATCTCGAGACCAGTAAGAACCCTTAAATTGATGTTGGATATAAAAAAGAAATATTCCAGTGCCTCCTCCAATTATCATAATTGGCAATTGAATAAGTATATAATTTTTAAGTCCTATAGTTAACCATGCAACAAAAATTATTATAATTATAGCACTTGTTGTTATTATATGACTACATAATTTTTTATTACGTCTAAAGCTATTCGGAATCCTTTGTACTAAAATAAATTTAATAGCAGGTATTATAATAAATAGAAAAATCGGGTTTCGATATAATCGATAAATAAATTTTTTGAATTTTGATGACGAATTATATTCATTTACGGTCATCATCCAAAGATCGCCAACGCCCCTTTTGTCTAGGTTTGAGGTAGTTGCATGATGAATTTTGTGAGAATATTGCCAATCGCTAAATGGTGTAAATACTATTATTCCACAAAAATAACCAATAACTTTACAGAGCTTTCTTGATTTAAAAAAAGAACCATGTGTACAATCATGAAAAATAATAAAGGTACGAGCCATAAAACCGGCATTTATGATAGCAAGTAAAATAACTATCCAATAGGGATATTCGTTTTTTAATAACCAGTACATTATTGCCATTATAGTGAAATACGGCAGAAGTGTATTGGTTAGTTGAATAATTGATTTTTTATTGTCAGCAACTGCAAAAGTTCTAAGACTTTGATAAATTTCAGGCTTACCCATGTCAAATACTCGTGAATAAGATAGTTACACAAACGTTGAATAATTTAATATAGAAGAATTATTAATTTCATTTATAAAATTAATCTGGTGCAAAATTACTTTAAATGAGAAAAAATAAAAATAAAATGAAATTAAAACAAGGTTAAAATAGGATTAAAAACAGATTAAGTTTTTAATTAAGTCGGTAGATTTATTGCTTAATTCAATGTTTAAACTTTCCAACGCAAATATGATTAGGCAGAGCCTAATTGGATATTTTCAGACGAGGTTCAACCTCGTCTGAACAAGATAATCTGTGTTACTTTTTTGTAGTGTTTTCGTGATTTATTTTCTCTTTTTCTAAATATTCTTTCAGGCTCTTTTTTATAAAATAGTTCCAGCCTTCGATACCGCTTTCTCTCTTAAATTCGGGGATATTGTCAGGAAAATTTTCGATAATAGTGTCAGTCAACCTTAATTTAGTATGATTGTTTTGATTAATAAGTTCAAAAGACACTATTGCACTGCCACTATATCCTTCATATCGCCAATCGTAAGTTATTTTCTTATTTGGTACTACTTCTGTTAACTTCCACAAATGCGGAAAGATTCTATCTTCAACCTGCACAACAAATCGTGTTTCAAAACCAACCACAGCCTTGAAAGTCGTAATGTTTTCAAAAAACCATAATTTCATTTTATCCGGTTTGGTTATAGCATCCCAAACACTTTCGATAGAGGAATCAAAAGTTTGTTCTACAATTATAGTATCATCCGTTTTTTTCATAATGTATTGATTATATTGTTTATCGTTTTACGTGAAGCATAATATTTTATGCGTTTTATCAATCGTTACAAAACAAAAATAAATAAAAAAGCCATAAAATAACTTAAAAAAGAGAAAGAATAATTTATAATAATAGTATTATGCCTTAACTGCTCAATACTATTTCTTACTGTGTATATGTGAATAGACAAAGCCTATTTGGTTATTTTCAAACGAGGTAGAACCTCGTCTGAACAGGAAAATATGAAAACGAGAATCTGAAATAAATTCAGATTGACTTGAGACTATCTTTTACGGTTATACTGAACTTGTTTCAGCATCTCTGAAAACATGCAAAAGGGATGTTGGTTTTTGTAATGTATGGGGGACGATTACTATTACTACATTTTTGGTTTATTATTTAACTTTACCTGTATTATATTTTTTCATTAAAGCAATAAAATCAGAATCATCCAAAAAAGTATTCCAATCATCATCTCTTTCAACAAAAGATGTTTCTATTTCATTTTTCTTCAAGCTGTTTTCAAGTATTTCTAAAGCTTTATTTTTGTCTTTTTTTACAGCATAAGCACATGCTAAATTATATGAACGACCACCTAACTCAACCGCTTTATTTAATTTTTCAAAACATTGTTCAAAAAATATCATATCGTTTTTCAATTTTGCTAACTCCATAATCGCATACCCCCAATTATAAAAAGCGGAGTCGTATTTTGGATTTAATTCTGTAGCTTTTTGGTATTTTTCAAAACTCTCTTTATAAAGATTTTCATCGTTTTTCAATTTTGCTAATTCCTTAATAGCAATTCCCCAATTATAAAAAGCGTAATCTTTTTTTGGATTTAATTCTGTAGCTTTTTGGTATTTTTCAAAACTTTCTTTATAAAGAGCTTCATTGTTTTTCAATTTTGCTAAATCATAAATCGCAATTCCCCAATTATAAAAAACGGAATCGTCTTTTGGATTTAATTCTGTGGTTTTTTGGTATTTCTCAAAACTTTCTTTATAAAGACCTTCATCGTTTTTCAATTTTGCTAATTCCATAATCGCATTTCCCCAATTATAAAAAGCGGAATCTTTTTTTGGATTTAATTCCGTGGCTTTTTGGTATTTCTCAAAACTTTCTTTATAAAGACCTTCATCGTTTTTCAATTTTGCTAATACATGAATAGCAATTCCCCAATTATAAAAAGCGGAATCTTTTTTTGGATTTAATTCCGTAGCTTTTTGGTATTTCTCAAAACTCTCTTTATAAAGAACTTCATCGTTTTTCAATTTTGCTAATTCATAAATAGCAATTCCCCAATTATAAAAAGTGGAATCTTTTTTTGGATTTAATTCTGTGGCTTTTTGGTATTTCTCAAAACTCTCTTTATAAAGAGCTTCATCGTTTTTCAATTTTGCTAATTCATAAATCGCAGTTCCCCAATTATAAAAAACGGAATCGTCTTTTGGATTTAATTCTGTGGCTTTTTGGAATTTATCAAAACTCTCTTTATAAAGACCATCATCAGTTTTCAATTTTGCTAAATCAAAAATCGCAATTCCCCAATTATAAAAAGCGGAATCTTTTTTTGGATTTAATTCTGTGGATTTTTGGTACTTCTCAAAGCTCTCTTTATATAGAACTTCATCGTTTTTTAATTTTGCTAAATCATAAATAGTAGTTCCCCAATTATAAAAAGCGGAATCGTATTTTGGATTTAATTCTGTGGCTTTTTGGAATTTCTCAAAACTCTCTTTATAAAGAACTTCATCGCTTTTCAATTTTGCTAAATCAGAAATAGCAATTCCCCAATTATTAAAAGCGGAATCTTTTTTTGGATTTAATTCTGTGGCTTTTTGGTATTTCTCAAAACTCTCTTTATAAAGAGTTTCATCGCTTTTCAATTTTGCTAATTCCTTAATTACAATTCCCCAATTATAAAAAGCGGATTCGTCTTTTGGATTTAATACTGTGGCTTTTTGGTATTTCTCAAAACTCTCTTTATAAAGAGTTTCATCGCTTTTCAATTTTGCTAAATCAGAAATCGCAGTCCCCCAATTATAAAAAGCGGAATCGTATTTTGGATTTAATTCTGTGGCTTTTTGGTATTTTTCAAAACTTTCTTTATAAAGAACTTCATCACTTTTCATTTTTGCAAGTTTTTTAATTTGAATTCCCCAGCTATTATACAAATTTGCCATAGATGATTTTATCTCTTCATCATTTAATCTACTTATAGTTTCATCAAGTAAATTTATTTCGTTCTGATTGAATTCTTCTTTAATTATTACATCTATAATTTGCTTTTTCAATAATTTAATGTCTATATCTTGTTTCAAGTTTTTGTTAGCATCAATTTTTCCAAGTTCAAATTGTTGAATTGCTAATTTTACATCTTTTTTGACTATTTCTAATCGTTCTTTTACTCCCTTAAAATGTTCTTTATCATCAATATCTACAATGTTTTCTAGTGTGTGTTTTAAAGAAGAAAAAGGTTTATCTATAATTTTAGGTTGTGGTAATTTTAACTCTGAACACAATTTTAAAATAAATGAATCGGAATCATATCCTTTTATTAAAAAAGTATTCGTATTCGCTTTTTCTAATAATTTATTACAAACTAATTCGTTTGGAATATTATTATTGTATGTAACCCAATAAAGTCCATTATCAAAACGACCAAGTTTAGTAATATGTTCAAAAATAGGGTCTTCACCGCTATATCCAATAAAAATCCATGGTCTTTGGTCTTTTATACTATTTAAAATAGGAGGAATAATTTCGTTTACTTTTGCCATTTCTTCTTGAGTATTTAATAACCAAAGTCCATGATGTTGACCATGAAGATAAACCACAGATTTTTCTTTAAAACTTGTAGTAGTTAAATCTTTCAAAATAGCCATATCATAAGTTGCAGGGAAATTATTAAACAAAGCCAATGCCCTCAACATCAAATTGTCGAAGTTTACTGTTAATACATAATCTACAAAACCTTCAACTATTAACTGTGCCAAATAAATGTGTGTAACATTTATTTTAGCACAATCAATATATCCTTTAAGAAGTTTATTTCTTTCAAATGGAGTAAGACATTCCATTAATTTTGCATAAGTTTTCTCTTCATCTTTTAGGAATTTAATTTTAGGGCTTTCTTTAAATTTTTCTAAAATATCTTTAATAATGTCATAAGCTAATGGAACACCACCTGTTTTAGATGCACCAGCTCCTAAGAAAACAATAGGTTGTGGCAATCTTTCTTCTTTAGCTTGTTTAATAAGATAAGCCAATTCTTCAATCGTAGAAGTATTCATTTATTAATTTTTTAATTACCAATCTCAAAATGCATCCAATCATAATCTTTCTCAACGCCAAGCGAAAGAAAACCATGTCGGTAGAAAATATCAATCATGGGTTTGTATTCGGGTCGGGCAAAGCGGGCTGTTTTTTTCGATTCTTTCAGCAGATTACGTTCGGGGTCAAGGTCAATGGCTACTCCCCACGAGTGTCGGCTGTAGTCGCTGCCACCACGCATTTTGCGGTAATTAAAACATCCGCCATAGCGGTCGATTCCAAGTTGCTGAATTTTAGGCAGTCCGTATTCGGCAAGCAAATCGCCGAAAACTTTTTTAAAATTCTCTGTTACAAGCTTATGGCATGTAATAGTTTTAACAGTTTTAGTTTTATCCCACGATAAAATCATAGGATATGGTAAAGCAAGTTTTGTTAAATATGGCGAACCGTTTTCTGTTGGATTTCCATATTTTTTAATTAATTCGGCGGTTGTAATCATCTTTTTTAATTTTTTTTAGACAGAATTTACAAGATTTACAGGATTTTGTTTTGCGTTTTAATCCTGAAAGCCTGTCTGAGTTTTACATTTATTAAAAATTTCTTTTGTTGGTAAAAAACACAAAGCTCTGTAAATATTTTTTTTATAAAATTAAACTATTTAAAATTGTTGTACAATAAACTGTTAATTTATTTTCAAAGCTAACTCAGACTTTTATTTCAAATAATTAGAGTCCACTCCGAAAAGTAATTAATTATAAAATTGCCACAAAGCGATGCACTGAGCTTGTCGAAATGACACCAAGACACTAAGATAC
>MENC01000258.1:168-701 GCA_001768155.1 Bacteroidetes bacterium GWA2_30_7 | reverse complement strand
AAAAAGACTTTTCGGAGTGTACTCATTAAATAAAATCTAAAAAAATAACGAAGTATTAAGATTAATAAAGATTAATTATAAATTTAAATTAATTTTGCTCACTACTTCATAAACAAATTAACTATGTCAATTATAGATTCAATATTAAAGAAGTTTTTTGGCGACAAATCAAAAAGAGATGTAAGCGAAGTTTATCCGCTGGTTGAAAAAATTAATGCAGAATATTCAAAAGTTATAAGTATTTCGAACGACGAATTACGCGAAAAATCAAGCAATCTAAAGGCTAAAGTAAGAGATTTTATCAAGTCTGATGAAGATGAGATAATTGCTTTAAAATTATCGGCAGAAAATGAAGAAATTGATATTGATGAAAGAGAAAAAATTTACTCCAAAGTTGAAAAAATCGAAAAAGCATTACTCGAAAAAATAGAATCTATTTTACTCGAATGTTTGCCCGAAGCATTTGCTATTGTTAAAGAAACCGCAAAACGATTTAAAGAAAACGAGGAAATTATTGTTACAGCTACCGATTT
>MENC01000258.1:0-155 GCA_001768155.1 Bacteroidetes bacterium GWA2_30_7 | reverse complement strand
GCTGCAACTAAAGATATAGTTGAAATAGAAGACGATAAAGCAATTTTTTTTAACTCGTGGCTCGCCGGAGGTACTAAAATTAACTGGGACATGGTACATTACGATGTTCAGCTTATTGGAGGTGTTGTTCTGCATCAGGGAAAAATTTCTGAAAT
>MENC01000257.1 GCA_001768155.1 Bacteroidetes bacterium GWA2_30_7 | reverse complement strand
TAGCTTGTAATACAGCTACATCGGCTGCAATAGAATATTTACGAAATAAGTATAGTTCGATTAATTTCGTAGGAATGGAACCGGCTGTTAAGCCGGCAGCAATAAATTCAAAATCAGGAAAAATTGGAATTTTAGCAACTCAGGGAACTCTCGAAGGAAAATTATTTAAAGAAACATCTAAAAAATTCGCCTCCGATAAAGATGTGATTATTAGAGTAGGTGATGGCTTAGTTGAATTAGTAGAGTCGGGAAAATCAGATACTTATGAAGCTGAAGAATTATTGAAAAAATATTTAATTCCAATGATTGAATTTGGTATTGACCAACTAGTACTTGGCTGTACGCATTATCCTTTTTTAATTAATAATATAAAAAAGATTGTCGGTAGTTCAATAAATATTATTGACCCAGCATTTCCTGTGGCAAAACGATTAAAGGATTTATTACATGATGGAGATTTGTTAAATTCAAATAATGAAAAAGTTAATTATAATTTTTTTAGTTCAGGAGATATAAAAATTCTGAAAAAAATGATTTCCGGATTTCAATTGAAAAATTGTAATTTTAGTTTCAATAATTTATGATTGAGCAGAAAGAGTTCACGTTATCAAATTATGCAAAAGGATTTCATTTAATTACAAATGAGATTTTTCAGAACTTACCAAAATTACCTGAGACAGGAATTTTAAATATTTTCATAAAACATACATCGGCTGCATTATCTTTAAACGAAAATGCAGATTACACAGTTAGAGTTGATATGGAAAATTTTTTCAATAAATTAATTCCAGAAAATTTGCCATATTTTGAACATACATCTGAAGGAAGCGATGATATGCCTGTTCATATAAAGTCCTCAATAATAGGGCAATCGGTTACAATTCCGATTTCAAATTATAAACTGAATTTAGGAATCTGGCAAGGAATTTATCTTTGCGAATTTAGACGGCATGGTGGAAGAAGGAAAATAGTTGTTACAGTTTATTCTTAAAATGAAAAAAGCTTAGAATTTATTCCAAGCTTTTTTGTAAAAGGTAAAATCAGGGTGAAAAATTAGTAAGCATAATTTGCTTTCAGAAAAAATTAAACTCTGAAAGAGTTAAACATGAATAACCTCCAATGAAATTGGAGGTTTAGTAATCAATATGCAACTTAACTACGAAGTAGTTGAAAAGGTTAAGTAAAAGATATTCAACACTTTCAGTGTTGCTACACATTTACATAATAACCCCCAATTTCATTGGGGGTTATTCACATTAAATCCCGTTGGGATTTTAGAAATCTCTGAAACCAAATTGAACTTACAAAAATTAAACCCATTCTTCGCTTAAAATATCTCCTCTAAGTCCAACTCGTATTGATTTCATTGGAATTTTTCTTGTACTTTTACTTAGTGCCATTTTTGCCATTTGTAAAATTCCACCACAACATGGAACTTCCATCATCATTAATGTTAATGTGTTGATTTTAGCTTCATCAATCATTGAAACTAATTTATCAACATAAATTTCCATATCCGAATCGAGTTTAGGACAAGCAATTGCAATACTTTTGCCTTTCAGATATTTTCCATGAAAATCGCCTAAAGAGAAAGCAATACAATCTGCTGCAAATACTACATCGGCTTCACGAAAATAAGGCGCCATCGGATTAATTAAGTGCATTTGAATAGGCCACTGTCTTAATTCCGATTTAATTGGAGCTGTATTTACATTTTCATTAGCATTTTCCGGTTCGTCAAAAACTATCATTTTTGAGCCGGGACATCCACATTTTGAGTGGCTGTGTTCTTGAGGGTTGTTTAAATCATTCATTTTTTCATTTATTTTATTGTGAACTTTAAATTTAATTTCGTTAATATCAAAATTTAATTCATTTTTATGAATTTCAAGATAAGTTACTCCTTGCTTCAAAAACTCAAATTCTTCGTGTTCTTTCAAATGTTGCAAATGAGCAATTATTAAATTTTTACCTTTTGGAATCATATCTTTAATAACTTCAACTTCGTTGTATGGAAGTGCTTCTCTTTCTTCAATTGTGATTGCTCCTTCGGGGCAATTACCCAGACAAGCACCTAATCCATCGCACATTAATTCGCTAATCAATCGTACTTTACCGTCAATAATTTGTAAAGCTCCTTCGTGGCATGATGGAATACAAAGACCACAGCCGTTACACAATTCTTCGTCAATTTTTACAATTTCACGTTTCATTATTTATTTAAAATTTTGATATTTATCTAAGGTTTCGCTTTTTAAATAATTGACAAATTCGGTTGTGAATTTATTTCCAGAAACTCCCATTATACATTTGTCAAAAGGGCAAATTTTGGTTTCAAAAACACAATATTCCGGAGATAATTCTCCTTCGATAGATTTATAAATATCGTATAAAGTAATTTCTGATGCTTTTTTCTTTAATATAAACCCACCTTTTGGACCTCTTATTGAATTTAGAAAATCGTCTTTTACAAGGCGTTGTAAGATTTTTGCAACATGATGTTTTGATGCATCAAGTCGTTTGGAAACTTGTATTACATTCATCATATTGGTTGACTGTGCTATTAACATCATGCTATGAATTGCAATTGATACAGCTTCTGATAATTTGAAAGCACTGGACATTTAATAATTATATAAGTAATTAATTACTCAAATGTATTAAATATAATTTAAATAAAAAAAATATTTATTTAATTTTAACAATTATTAATTTATTAGGCAATTACATGTACAAGTCAAGTGTTTGGTTTTTAAGATAATCACGAAAGTCTATAGTCATTTGGTTACCAATATTATCAATAATACATTTTTTAAAAGGGCAGATTTTTTTATCTACCGGACAGGTCGCTATTTCAATTCTTCCTTCAATAGATTCATAAACTTCTAATAAAGTAATAGATTTTGGTTCTTTTTTTAAAATAAAACCACCAAATGGTCCTCTGAAAGAATCTAATAAATCGTCTTTGACAAGTCTTTGAAGTACTTTAGCAACATGATGTTTTGAAGAACCTATTACCTCAGAAATCTTGACAACATTGAGCGTTTCTTTACTTTTAGCAATAATAACCATTGAATGAAGTGCAATTGACGATGCTTCTGTTAAAGCAAATATTTTAGCCATAATTTAGAATATGTATTTAATTACTCAAATATCTTAATAATTTTATTTTTGACAATAATTCAATCTGTTTTTTTGATTAAAGATTTTAAGGCCTAAATTATTTATTTCGATAACAAAAAAATGGATATTTTTAAAAAATGAAAAAAAATGTAATGCTTATTATGTTCATGGTTAGTTAGTTTTGTTTTATAGTCCATAAGCTTGAAAAATCTTGAAAGATTTCAGAACGAACTAGATAAGTATAACAAACTACTAAAAAACAATAACTAAATTCCAGTCAAAATATACTAATTTATCACGTTCGAGGTATAAGTATTCTTTACGGGATTCGATACGAACTATTAAATCTACCAAACATTTTTAATAATGGGATAGGTTTATCTGTTTGAATTATATCAGGGCTTTTGCTGATTAATTCTTTATTTTCGGCTCGTGTTTTTCCTCCCCACATCATTACCCAAAAACCTTCAGCATGTGCTCTACTGATATCATCGACAGTAGTTACATAATTTGAAATTCCAATTCCGAATGAATTAATTTCTTTAGCATGTCTAATACTTTCGTCCATACTTCCAGTTCCAGAAATAAAAAGTTTATTCATTAATCCTACTTCCGAAGCAAACTTTAAGTAACTAATATTTCCTTCAATAAATACATTATCAGTCATGTTATATTTTTCGCATAATCGTTGAATTGCTCGTAAGAATTTTTTGTAATATTCTTCAAGCTCTTCGTAAGGCAGGTTTTTGTTAAGTTTACAATCGAACGAAAAATGATATTTTGATAGATTTGAAATTCTGCTAAAAAGATTATCAACAGTTATTACATAAATATTATATGCAAGAGCATGATATTTGCATCCGCCCAATTCGCTCCAATAATAATCATAAATATAACCTTCACAAGTAGTTGTTAATTTCATATCGTCGTCGTGAAACATTACAAGAATGCTGTCTTTTGTCATTTGAATGTCAATCTCGCTTCCATCTGCACCAATACCTAAAACTGGAATTACAGATTCGTAAGTATCTCCCGGATGTTTATACATTGAACCCATTCCTGCATGACCAAGAATCATTATGTCGTTATTATTCAGATTGTTAATATTGTAATCGCTAATATCTTTTTTACATGATAAAAGCAATAGAATAAACCATATAATATTTTGACTTTTCAAAAGAAATATTTTGCACTAAAATAGTAAAAATTAAAGCAATAAACTTTAATTTTTTATAATCGAATTTTTAAATTCATCAGGAGTAGGAATATCGTTATAATGCCACATATTTATTACAGTTCCTTTTTTCAAAAGAACTAGTCCGGGATTTGAGCGAATCATGGTTTTTAACATAATTTCATCAGCGTTACAAAATGTATATTGTGCATTGTTAAGAGATTTGAAATTATTTATTTCATCTTCTCCTGATGATGTAACACAATAAAATTTATAACCAGAATTATTACAAAAAGCAGCTAAGTTATTTATTAACTGTTGGTTCGATGTGAAAGATTTTTTTAAATCGTAAGCTATTAACAGAAATGAATAATTTTCGTCTTCAAGTATTAAATCTGTTATTTCACCTTCGTTTGGAATTTCAATTACAAAATCGTGAATAGGAGGGTGGTAGCCTTCTTTAACGAGTATAGATTTTGAATCAACCCATTTCCAATTGAGAGTATCTTGCCATGGATAATTTGTTTGATTAAATTCTTTTATTTCTTTAGTTTTTAAATTTTGATATTTGAAAATTGTTTCATAAACATCTTGTTGTGCATTTTCGGGAATTGTCATTTTATCGGGAATGTTTGTACCTATTTTGTATGGTCTAAAGTCGATAATTGGTAAATGGCTATAGCAATAAAATGAAAATAAATTGATTCCAATAAATGCAGTTGCTAATATAGCAAGTTGAAACATAGGAGTTAATACCGATTTTATTTTTTTTCTACCAACAAATACAATTATAGTGGGAATTATAATAATTATGTTTTTCCAGAAAGTTTGCCAATTAGTTATTTTTAGTGCATCTCCAAAACAACCACAATCTGTTACAGGATTATAAATTGCTAATATTAAGGTTAATGGAGTAAAAAACGACATGAATATTAATGCACCCCACGAAGAAAATTTAAGTTTTAAGTTAAAAAATAACCCGAATCCAATAATAAATTCGGCAGATGATAATAAAAATCCAAGAACTAAAGCAATTGGTTCTGCCCACTCCATTCCGAAAGCTTGAAAATAATCGGTAAATTTATATGTTGAGCCAAGTGGGTCGATTCCTTTTACAAAACCCGAAAACATAAAAAGCAATCCTACAAATAAACGGCTGATAATTCTAACAATCTTCATTTTTTATATTTTTTTCAAAAATAAAATATAATCCTAAAAATAAGCTACTAATTAGATTAGTTTAATTGAAAATTAATTTCAACCTGTAAATTCTAAATAGAAACGTTAATTTAATAAAACACGGTTGGCGGTTTGGCTAAGTGCTGGACTTTTAGCACTACACTTCAATAGAATCACCAAAGTTCATTTTACGATTTCCTATCATACGAAGCTATACCCCGCATTTAGCCAAACTGCTGTTACCAAACGTATTTATTTTAGTCGTAGATATACTTTTCATCAGGATAAATAATTGTAATTTTAGATGAGATTTTGTCAAACGCAATATATATGAAACGATTTTTCTTGTGTCGAAAGCTTTCTTTAGTTTCAACACCATTGATATTTACAGAGATTTCATAGCGACCTACCGGATGGTCAAAAACTAAAATTTTTGCAACACCAAGTGTCTGGCTAGTGTACACACTGTCGGAAAAAATTACCTTGTTATCTAATTTGATTATTACATAGTCATTATTAAATTGAGTTCCAATATCAATTCTAAGTTCTTTTTCAATATTAAGTTTTTTACACCCAATAAAAATAAACACTAAGATTAGGATGAATAGTAAAGTTGATAATTTTTTTGAAATTGTTTTCATTGTTTTACAATTTTATGTGAAACAATATCTGTGTTATTGATTGCAACTACTACAAAATACACTCCAGATGCCAAAGATGATATCGAATAATTAAGTGTATGCTTTCCTTTTTCTTTGTTTCCTTTGTAAATAGTATTTAATACCTGACCATTGTAATTAACGATATTTATAGTTAATTCATTATTTGTATCGGGGAGTTCAAAAATTAAGTTTACTTCATCTTTTGTGGGATTAGGATAAATATCAATGCTACTAACTTTTGATTTACCGTAATCAATTAAATAATTTTTATTATCAATTTCAATTGAGTTTTTCAAATTAAAATTAATTGAGTCGGCATCAAGTCCATAATCGCTTCCAAGTCCATCAGGAGTTCCGCATGGAGGAACAATTTGAGCAGTAAATTCACTTCCTGCTTCTGCATGAAACCCCGGTAGTAAAACTATTTCATGGCCTGCATACATAGATAGACTTTGAGAAGAATTAATAACAACACTGCCATCTGTGATAATATTATTTGAATTATACAAGGAACCTCCCATCGCAGCATTTGTTTTGGATTGATTTACAACCAAAGTTCCATTAGTTGGTCGATGGCTTATAACATTTTCAATATTTTCGTTTATTACTCTCGCATTATCATTGGTTGCTATAGTTCCAGTTACTCCAAATGGAATTGAAACATTTGGATTTGACCAATAAGGATTCCTAGGGCATCCGTTACACGAGTTGGTTGTTGCCATAATTGTTCTCCAGCTACCATTTGGGTCATTAACAGTGTAACCGTGTCCATATTGGTAGGGAACATTATTAGCATCGGAACTTTCATCATGTCTGCAACCAATTAAATGCCCAATTTCATGTGCAAAAGTGATATTAAAAAATGAATACCAATAATCAACAATGCAAAAAGAATTTTGGGACGATGATTTTATTGAGCGAGCAATTCCTGCATATCCAAGTGATTCTGGAATATCACATATTAATACACAAATATCAGCTGAGTATTCACTTCTTAAATTATGAACTTCGTCCATAAAACCATCTCCATTTGTTGTAAATCGGGTTAAATCATTATCATGTGTAGCTGAACTGGTAGGGCTAATGTTTGTTTCTGAATAAATTGTTAATTGTACATGAACAAGCTCAACTTCAGCGTTAATCTCACTATTAATAAAGGTTTGATTCATTTGGTCAATAGATAGCTGGGCTAGTCCTTGCATATTACTAACATTAGCACTGGCATTTAGAGTATACATTACTAAAACTCTTATTTTACAAGAAAAATTTTGTGCAGATTTTTCAAATGAATTATTCTCTTTTTTCTTTTCGCTTGGAAAATCCAAGAATTCACTATCTAAACTATTATCAACTCCACAGTCTTTCTTGTTTAATTCATATTGATTTACTTTTATTAGAACGTAATTATTGTTTATTGTTTCGATTTTATATAACTCGTCATCTTTAGTGATAAGTCCTTGAACATCGTTCTTATTTACAGAAATCATAATAGAATTTTTGTAATCATCACTGCGACCAAACCACGAATAGTTTTTGATATTTCTTACAAACTTATTGGTTTCGTTAACAACGATTTTAGAATCGAAACAGTATGCCTCAATATTTTTGCTTTTAGTTAAGGCATTTAAATCCAAGTCAATTATTTGATACGATTCATACCCTTCACGAGATTTGAATTTTTTTTCAATCTCAGTTAGACTACCTAAGCTCTTATTTGATGTTTGCGATTTTAATAAAGTTTGTGCCATCGTTGTCGATGTTATTATTATAATTAGCCAACAAGAGATTAGAATTTGTTTCAACTTTAAAGTTTTTGTTTTCATGTTTTTTTGTTTTAATATGTTTGGTAACTTGAATCTTTAGTCTTAATTAATGCCCGGTTTCGCCTTTCATCATTAGTTTTTCACCAGTTTCTGAAGCAATTCGCTTATACCATTCTTCGCCATATCCTGGTTGTTCAACTTTTGGCATAGTATATTTGTAACCAGCTTTTGCTTCAATTTTAGTTTTAATATTGCCATCCATAAATTTTGTAAACAAATTATGATACAATAGTTTCCAAGTGTCAAAAGTATTTTTCCCTTGACCTAGTGAATAATCAGTAAGTATTTCTAAAGCTTTTGATTTGTCTGTTTTATAAATTTCGGCAGCTTTTTTGTCAATTTCGACAACATCAATAATATACTTTGATTCTAATTCTTTCTGAACTTTCTGAATATCAGGAATCATATAAGAATATCTTGTATAAGCAAAGTTAGAAACTTGATTGAAAATCCAAAACGCAGATGTTTCGCTAAATTCCATAATTGAACCATTTCCTTCGGCATAACAATTAGGAACTTTTGTAATTCCACAATACATTGGAGTATATACTGTACTATAAGAATCGTCAACACCAAACCAGAAAATTCCCCCAATTGGGTCAGGTAGTGTAGGTCTGCTTTGTGCAACAAATGAAAAACCTGTTTGTTGAGTTGAAATTGCTCTTTCGTTAACATATTCTTTTTCGCCAACTTTCCAAGTTAATGGTCTCCAACGAACTATACAACTATATGGTCCTGCACCTAAATCTTTTGACATATCTAGTTCAGTTCCTTGAAAATAATCTCTCATTAACTCCATTACATCATGCACACTTAATTTATTATCTGGTTTAACCCATAACGGCATACGGTTTTTTAAATTTTCACCTTTTGCATAATCAGTATATTTTGACATATCTTTATTTACTCTGTTAAAAACAGCCCAAACTCTTGCTTCACAAAATCTTGCACCACCAAAATCAAGTGGAGCGTAAGTATCAGAAAAACTAAATTCAGCATCTTTTCCGGTGAAATAATTTTTTGCTTTTGCAAAAGTAATAACGTCTTCTGTATAAACACATTCAATTGTGGGGTCAAAAATTTTCTTAATATTTTTAGTAGAAATAGATGTTTTGCCATTATCTAACGGAAATGTAGTGATTCTTGGATGATTAGCATGTCCAGAAATATATCCGTCAGGAATTCTTCTTGCAACCCAAACTGCACCTTTAATACCAGGTCCTTTTCCAATCATTTCTAAAATCCAAACTTCGTTAGCATCAGAAATGGAGAAAGATTCGCCCGAACTATAATAACCATATTCGGTTGTTAATTCATAAAAAGTTTTAATTGCTTCTCGGGCATTTTTAGCTCGTTGAAGTGTTAAATAAATTAAGCTGCCATAATCTATAATTGCAGTTGAATCTTCAAGTTCGTGTCGTCCTCCATATGTTGTTTCACCTATTGCTAGCTGATGTTCGTTCATATTTCCTACAACTGAATAAGTGTGAGGAACTTGTTTGATTTTCCCCATGAATTTTCCAGTATCCCACTCATAAACGTCGAACATGGTTCCAACAGGGTAATCTGCAGATGGTTTAAAATACAATTCTCCATATAAAGTATGAGAATCAGCAGCATAAGTAATCATACAAGAGCCATCAGTTGATGCTCCTTTTGTAACTAAAATGTTTGTACATGCATTAATTTTTTCTCCATAAATTAATGTGATTAGAACAAGTGTAAAAAAGCTGTAAATCAATTTCATAATGTATTGTTTTTTAATTAGTTTACTATTTCAGCAAAAATAATCAAATAAAATTTAAAAAAAAACAGAAAATGTATTATATTTGTTTTAAATTAATCTAAATAAAAATAAAGCATTATGGAAAAGCCATTAGTTTATGATAATAAACCAATTGCAAAAGATTTAAAACCAGGTCAATATATATGGTGCGCTTGCGGAAAATCTGATAATCAGCCTTACTGCGATGATTCTCATTTAGGTTCAGGAATAAAACCAATAAAAGTAGATATTATTGAAGAAAAAAAAGTTCTTTGGTGTGCTTGTAAACATTCGTCAAATAAACCTTTTTGCGATGGAACGCACAAATCGTTGTAAAAAAAGGAAAAAATAAAAGGAATATGGTAGTTTTATAAATAGTGTATCTAACGATGTTTTTTTAGAAATAACATTTCGATAAAACTCAATGCACCGCAAATTTCAATCTTCAAAAATCAAATAAATCACAAATTATAATTATTTAATATTCAAACGGTTTTGAAAATTGGAATTTTGAGAATTGGGATTTATTTGACATTTGTTCTTTGTTTTTTGGCGTTTTCTTTCTAACGCTATATATAAACTGTGTTTTTTATTGAGTTTGGTTGAGATTTAATGAATAAAGCGGCACTCTCTAAACAGATATTATTTTTTTGATGTAATTCAACAATTTTTCATCTTCGTTATAAAATCCTGTGAAATGTAAACCTAAGGGAAGTTTATTCTTTGAAATTTCTGAAGGGATTGAAATAGTTGGCAAACCACAATAAGTCCATGGTAAATTCATCAACGGACTTCCGGTTGATTCAATTCCATAAGGTGCTTCGGTTATTGTTGACGGATTAATCCATAAATCTATACCATTTTTTAGCATTAATTCTTGTAATTTAGTTCTTAATTCAAGTTGCCCTTTTATAGCAGATTCTATTTCTGATTTTTTTACTTTTTGCCCATCTTTAATAATTTGTTTTGTATGAAAGCGGTATAAGTTTTCATATTTTTTAAACCAATCTTTATGAACTTCTGATATTTCGGCAGAAACCATTAACTTATGAGTTTGATTAATTTTCTCAATATTTTCAAATGTCGTAATTCGTTTTATTGTAAATCCGTTGTTTTGTAATTTTTCAATATTTTTTTCAAAATTTTCTAAAACAATTTTATCTGCCTGATTTAAATATTTTCCTTCGGGTATTCCTAAAATAGGTAAATTTTTGTTTGATAATTTATTATTCCAGTTATCACATAAAACTTTTGCTATAAGTTCAATTCCTTCAATATCTTGCGTGAAAAAACCAACGTGGTCGGCAGATGGTGAAAATGGAATTACTCCATCGGTTGCAATTCTGTCATAGCTTGGTTTAAAGCCAATTATTCCGCAAAAGGATGCAGGGCGAGAAATAGAACCTATTGTTTGAGTTCCTAATGCAACATGGCAAAATCCTGCTACAACTGCTGCTGCTGAACCGCTACTTGAGCCTCCTGGTGTATGGTTTATGTTTACTGGATTTCGAGTTATTCCTGGTTCAAAATAAGCAAATTCTGTTGTAACAGTTTTTCCAAGGATTAATGCTCCAGCGTTTTTTAATTTTGTAACCGAACTAGCTTCTTTTCCATCAAAAAGTTCGGGAGGAAGTTTTGAACCTGCTTTTGTTTTAAAACCATCGACTCTGAAAATATCTTTGACACCAACAATTACACCGTACAATTCAGACTGTTTGTCAATTTTTTCAATATCATTTAAAAGTCTGTTCAGTCTGTTTTCTTCCCATTTCAAAGCATGTATTTTGGGTTCTGAATTTTCAATTTTTATAATTACTTTTTCAATATCTGTTTGTAAATCAGTAGAATTATTTTTAAGTTTTTTTAGTTCTTCTGATAGAAAGAGTTTGCTTGTAAAATTTAATTTCATTTGTTTTTATTTTTTTTGACAGGATTTACAAGATTTACAGGTTTTGTCGTTTTAATCTTGTTAATCCTGTAATCCTGTCTAAATTTTTTTTTCATTATCGACAGGTATAAGTAATTTATAACAATAAATTAATCACTCAATTGGGTAGTAATTATATCCAGCTAAATTTAATCCTAAAGTGTCGGAAGAATATCCTGCAAAAATACCGTATCCATTTTCGATATTGTTGTAAACCTGAACAGGTTCGGCAAACGGATTTCCTTTTACACTTTGATATAAATTGTATGATTTGCTGTATAAAAAGTAATCTTCACTAACAGAATTTAATACAACCAATACTTCATTATTTGTGTTTGGAAAGTTATATTTATCTATATTAATTATTATAACGTATTCTTTTCCATTAATAAAATCGTCTGAAAAGAAAGCAGTTGCGTTATTTTGCATTGATTCAATAATTAAATCAGTACTCGTGAAGTAGATAGGATAGTAGTTGTTTAATTGTATATTTTGTGAACTTTTGATGTAACTATTTTGATTTTTTACAAAGACGTTTAAGCTATAAAAATTCTTAACCGACTCATTATCTTTAAATTTAATTTTAAGTTGATATTGAGGATAAGAATTTCCACCATTTTGATTCATTCCAGTATTATTATTTGTTGTATAAACAGTTGATGTATCAATTGATATGATTTTTATTGGCATTGGAATCATATTTTCAGAATACGCATCTTTTAAATCGGGATATGATACATTAACTTTATATAATTTATCAAAAGATGGGATAAAAGTATTTGCTATATAATTTCCATTATTAATGTTAGTGAGTTTTTCTTTAAAAACATTATTTTCATAGATATTAACTATTGCATCATCTAATAATTTTGATTCTTTATTGTCAAGTATATGAAGGCTTTTGCTAATGTTTATTATTAATGATTCGTTATTATTGAAAAAGCTATTTATTACAATTTTTCCTTCTTTTGAAGGTAGTTCAACATCAATAACTTTTCTACAAGAATAAAATGTAAAAGTGAAAAGTATAAAAAGTATAAGATAATAGCAAGATTCAAATAGTAATGTCTGAAAGTTGCTAGTTATAAACTCTTTACGTCGATAACTTATATATTTTTTTAATATATAATTACTGTTTAACATAAGCTAATCTTCTTCAATAGTTTGACTTACTTTAGTTTTCCCAAATTTAAAACTATAACTGAACGATGGTATTAATGGGAATAAACTATATTTAACTAATATTTTATTACCGTAAGTATCATTTTCAAAATTTAGAAAGAATGGATTTTTACGATTATAGACGTTATAAATTCCAAAGCTTATTGTACGTGTTCCCCTTTTTTTTTCTTTTGTTAAATTAATTGATAAATCTAAACGGTGATAACTTGGCATACGATAACTATTTCGACTTTCGAAATGTTCAATTTGGTCGTAATAAGTTTGTTCGTAACCTCCGTAATCAAAACCGGAATTATTAATATTTGAGTTATATTTTTCTGTAGCAAGTGAAACTGCATTTCCTGTTCCGAAAACCCAAACCATTCCTACATCAATATGGTCGTTTATTTTTTGAGTTACTGCAATTCCAATATCGTTTCTTCTATCGTAACGGTAGGGGAATGGTTTTCCAAAATTTAAAGCATCAAATTGGCGTGTTGACCACGATAAAGTATAACCAATCCAACCCGAAGTTTTCCCAAAATCTTTTCTGATTAAAAACTCCATTCCGTAAGCAAGTCCTTTTCCAACCTCAACTTTATCTTGCCAAATTGTATTTTCAGAAAATAATCCGGCACCTTCTTTATATTCGATTAAGTTATGCATAGTTTTATAATAACCTTCAATACTAACTTCAATTTTTTTAATTGTATGAACTGAAGCCAAAGCAAATTGATTTGATTTTTGAGGTGGAATATTTTCTGTAACCGGAAGCCATAAATCTGTAGGTAGTCCGATTTTAGCTGTTGTAAGCAGATGAATATATTGAACCATGTTTGTATAAGCTCCTTTTAATGACCAGTTTTCGTTCATAATAAATCTTGCTGATAATCGAGGTTGAATAGAATGATAATATTTTTCTTTAACGAAAAAACCTGAATAATGAAGCCCAACGTTAGTTTTTAATCTTGCACCAATTTTCACATCATCTTCAATGTAAGCATACCATTCGTTTCCATATATTTTTGGATTTCCAAATGTTGTATCAATAATATTTGTTGCCTTCCATGAATTAATTCCGGGATTAAACGTGTGATAAGTATCGTTTGCTCCAAAACGAATATAATGGTTAGGATTTGGTATATAATCAAAATCAATTTTTCCGGCAACGTCATTTATCCCTGAAAAGAATTGAATATTAATATCATTTTCAATTTTTGAATTATTGTTTTCCTCAGTTAAACCTCTTTCCTGAGAAACTAAAAATTTGTATCGGCTATAAGTTAACGTAGTATTACTGAAAAGCTTATCATTTATTTTATAATTCCATCTTAATGCAGAAGTAATATTTCCCCAGCCAAGATTAATTTTAACATTTTCGGTATATTTGGTTTCGTCGAATAAATATTCGTATTTACTTTTCATATAAGCTTTGTCGTTTCCCATGTAAGAGCTTAAAAACAAATGACTTTTATCAGAAAAATTATAATTTATTTTGGCGTTTAAATCATAAAAATAGTAACCGGCTGTTAGTTTTACTCCTTGGTTTTTTGTTGCCATTCGAATTAATGGTTGAGTTAGAATATCAATATAAGTTCTTCTCCCAGAAATAATAAATGATGATTTGTTTTTAATAATAGGGGCTTCAATTGTGAGTTTCGAAGAAATTAAACCAATAGAATATTCTGCCATAACTTGCTGATTATTTCCTTCTTTCATTCTGATATCCAAAACTGAAGACAATCTTCCTCCGTATCGTGCTGGAAAACCGCCTTTAATTAAAGTTACATTTTTAATTGCATCGGAATTAAAAACTGAGAAAAAACCAAATAAGTGGTCGGCATTATATACTGGAACTCCATCGAGTAAAATAAGGTTTTGGTCGGGTCCGCCACCACGAACATATAATCCGCTAGTACCTTCGCCACCTGATTGAACACCAGGTAATAACTGAATTGTTTTTATTAAGTCAACTTCGCCAAATAATACAGGCAAGGATTTAAGTTTTTGTAACGGAATTTCAATTACTCCGAGTTGAGTATTTTCAATAATATTATCAGATTTTTCGCCTATTATTACAACTTCTGAAAGCTCAATTGTTGAGTTAAGGGAATAATTAAAAGTTTGATTCGAATTTAAAAAAATATCTTTTTGAATAGTTTTAAAACCAACGTAAGAAATTGTGAGTTTAACGTTTCCTTCAGGCAAAGTAAGACTAAAAAAACCATATTCGTTAGAAGTAGTCCCTTTGAGAGAATTTGCATCGTAAACAGATGCATTAATGAGTTTTTCGCCTGTCGATTTATCACTAATATAGCCACTTATAGTGAATTTCTGACTAAATAAAAATAAAGGAAATAATAATGTGAATATAATTACTGAAAATACTCTCATACAATAAAATTTACCAATGCGAATATAAACGAAATTGTACAAATTTTATTATTGTTTTTCATTTATACTGAATCTTAGTAAATTTGCGAAGCAAAATTCGCTTTGAGTCAGTATAATATTTTAGGAGTATAATTTGAAAATCTTTGATGTAATTATAATAGGTGCAGGACCAGCCGGTTGTACGGCGGCTTTGACTTTTAAAAATTCAACTTATAAAGTTGCCTTAATAGATAAACATAACTTTCCAAGAGAAAAAGTATGTGGAGACGCATTGTGTGACAGGTCAATAAATTTACTTAAAAAACTTTCCCCTTCTTACTTTGAAGAATTTTTAAAATTAGGGACAACCAAAAAGATAAATAAAACTAATATTTTTTATAACGGAAAAGTTTTTAAATTCGGATTCGATAATTACGGATATACTATTGAAAGAAAGAAGTTTGACTATTTTCTATTGTCGTTAGTAAAAAGAGATTGTCAAAATGTTTCCCTTTCT
>MENC01000256.1 GCA_001768155.1 Bacteroidetes bacterium GWA2_30_7 | reverse complement strand
GTAACTGTATAATTACCAGCACATACACCTGTTTGATTTTGAGTATTTACACCATTACTCCATGCATAATTAAATGAGCCGGAACCTCCTGAAACAACACTTGAAAACAAATTTCCATCGCATAAACCATTGCAACTTATATCATTACGAGAAGCTGTAACAACTAATGGAGCTGGTTCATTAACAGTAGCTGAACCTCCGGCACTTGAACAATTATAAGAATCAGTAACAGTTACATTATAAGTATTTGCACATAATCCAGTTAAATTAGGACTATTAGGCTGTGCTGGAAACCAAGTAATGGTTGAGTATGTTCCAGAACCACCAGATGCAACTACTGTTGCAGTTCCGTCGCAATCAGTTCCAGTAAGTCCAAAACAAGTTAAGTCTGTGGCAGTAACAGTTATGGTTGGCAAATCATATACTGTAACAATTATAGTTTCTACATCGTTACAAGATGCACCACTTGATGCTGTAAGTGTAACATTATGTGCTCCAGCAGTACTAAAAATTACAGTTGGTTCAAAATCTGTTGATGTTAACGGATTTCCTCCAGCAAAAGTCCATGAATATGAGGTTGCTCCGGTACTTGTATTGTCAAATGTAAATGAATTAGCACCTGTATAGCATTGATTTCCCGGATAAGAAAATGCTGCGTTTACAACAACTCCTGCATTAACAGTTGCTGTTGTACAAGCATTACAACTATTTGCATCAGTAGCACATACAGTATATGAACCACTTGCTAAACTTGAATATGTATATGGGCTTGGTTTACTATTTTGATTAGATTGTCCTGTACAAGTATAATTGTAATTTGCTGTGCCATTATTTACAGTTATTTGTATAGAACCATCATTAGCCCCGCTACATGATTCGGGAGTTGGGGCAAGAGTAATAGTCATTGGGAGAAGTGGTTGGGTAATTATTACTGAATCAATAACAAAACAACCTCCATTCGCAGTAACAGTTACATAGTAAGTACCTGCGGCTAATCCAGTTACTGTATTTGAAGAACTGCTGTTTGTTACCGCTGCAAGATGCGACCAATCGTAAGTATAATTTGGACTTCCTCCGGTAATTGTAACAGTAGCCTGACCTGTTGAAGCTCCATAACAAAGTACATTTACTTGCGACATTGAACTCGTTGGTCCGGCAATTGTAAATGGTAAACTTCCGGCAGGAGCAATATTTCCGCATAAATCTTCAACATAACCACAACCAGAAACTAAATTAAGATTATAGTTACCAGAAGCTCCAAGTGCGGGTGTAAAAGTAACAGTATATTGAGTT
This sequence comes from Bacteroidetes bacterium GWA2_30_7, assembly GCA_001768155.1. Lineage (GTDB taxonomy): Bacteria > Bacteroidota > Bacteroidia > Bacteroidales > GWF2-33-38 > GWA2-31-9. Next base: position 13,379 of record MENC01000256.1, on the reverse strand, counting down.
TCTTGTGTTCCACCTAATGTACAACCAGGACCTGAAACAGCAGTTGCAGTATGTGTGCCATCTGGTCCAGTAACTGTAAAATCACAAGCCTGAACTGAGCTACAAAGAACCTGTTCGGTAAAACGAATTGTAATAGAAGTACTTCCGCAAACCTGAGTAGAAGTAATTACATCTAATTGAGGAGGTACATTATCAAAAATTACTGCAGTAGAAGCCGAAAAGTCTAAAGCATAACCAGATTGAGTTGATGAAAAATTACTCACATTCACTACATAAGTTTCTCCTGCTGTTACAGGAATAACATTTTCGTTTTGTCCGGCACAATTCACATTTTCACCATTTGGACCGGTTAATCCGTTACATCCTATATTTGAAGAGTAATTGCAACTAACTTCAAGCGAAGCTGTACCATATATATCAGAACAAACATTATTTGTTAAGTTATAAACTGCCCAATCGTAATCATCAGATGTAGCATTCGGAGTAATAGTAAAACTTACATTACCCGATTGTTGAACAGTAAAAGTGTACCAAGCATCATTTTTTTCACCAGAATTTAAACAAGATGGTCCACTATTAATCTCAGTTGTTATAGCACCTGTTCCTGTAAAAGAATATTCCTGACAAAAATAATTCTGACAAACAGGTATTGCTCCAATACAATCTTGATAATCGGGATTACCAGGTGTTGCACTACAAGCAGCACTTCCAGCACAAGTCATAGCTCCACATTCGACAACGGCTGTTCCACCAAAAGATAAAGGAACACTTGTTAAAGCTGAACTATAATTTGAAAAACATATAATATATTGTTCACCACAAACAACCGGTAATGCAGGTTCAAAGTTACCTGCATCTTGTGTGCCAGGACTATTTGGGGAATCATCTAATCCAGTACCACCCGATGAAGTTGCATTCCAATTGCATCTGACCGGTGCAATATTTCCAGATGGAATATCGGTACAAGAAGTTGGTGTATATGGATACATAATCCAATCATAATATCCCGCTTGAGATGTACCCCCGAAATTAAACTCAAGGTTTCCTGTACTTCCAATATTTACTATCATCCAAGTGCTATTATTTTCGGGAGTTGCAGAACGTAAACATCCCATATTTCCACTTCCTCCAGGATTATTATTATCGGGGTTTCCTACTGTACCTAAAGCAGGTATCTCATTTATTGAACCATAGCCGTTAGCATCAATTTGAAAGCCTAAATCGGTACATACGTTTATTGCATTAGAACAATCGCCGGCAGTAGCAACGGAAGGATTTGTAACATCACCAGTCCAAGAATCAGTACATCCCGATTGAGTACCAGAAGCAACTATAACACCTGCAATAGTAATTTCATAATAAGCACCACCATCTGATGCATCGTCGCCAATATAAACAGTTATATTATTTCCTGTAGGATAACAAAGATCCCAATCGTAAGTTGACCACCCTGACAATGAGCTTGTTCCAAGATAACAATCATCGCCCCAAGGACTTATTCCACAACCAACGCCTCCTGTAGTATTATCGTAAACAACCCAGCTTGTTTCGTCTCCCCAGAAATCAGTTTCAATATGAATAGAGACCTGAGTTTCACCGGCATTGCATGGTGCTGCATCACATTGTGAATACATATTTTTATTAAAAAAAGTAAAAATTAATAAGCTAATTATGAATAGATTTGTCTTCATTTTCATTTTTTTATTTGGAAATTTCTTTTTTTAAGCGTTCTTTTTCTAATTCGTATTTTTGGTAGTCGCTACCTTCTGCTTTTCTTTTATTTATCAACTGTTCTAAATGTTCAATCTTTTCGGTTGGGGTAAGTTCTTTCTTTTCTTTATTAACGCTAATACTTTCAATTGGAGGAGATTGTAGTTTTTTATTATTATCTTTATTGTAAGCTTCTTCGGTAAAATTACTAACTAAATATCCTTTTTGAGTTAATAAAATTTTTAATCGTTCTGCGTTTAAGTTGCTTTGAATAAAAGTTCTGACTTTATCGTTAGAAGGGCTAATATCGGATTTGTAAACTCCATTAATTTGTTCCAAATCTTTTAAAAATTGTTCTTTATTACCGGCATTAACATTTTGAATAGTAAATATTACTTTATATAAATTTTGATTATATGATAAAGTTTTTTGTTGATTATTTCTTTCTTGCTTTGGTGCAGTGCTAGTGGAAACAAATAAATGAACTTTTTCTTCGTATTCAGAAATTTTATATCCATTAGTTCCGGTAATACCAACTATTGTAAGTTTGTCCATTTTAATTTTACACTCAATGGTACAAGTCATAGTTTGGTTATCGAAACTAACATTAAAAACATCAGGATTTGATTTTATTAAATTAATTAATTGATTTATTTCTTGTTGTGTTTCTAAATGACTTACAAGAAATGTAACGGTTTTATAACTTTCGGACTCTTTAAAGGTAAGTTTGTTTTGTTCGGTAAAGGGATTGTTTTGTGCTGATATGTATAAGAAAGAACTTATTAGAATGATTAGACTTAATATTTTTTTCATGTATTTATATTTTAGTTATTATTTCATCTGTTTATATTTTTTAGCCACAAAGGCGCTAAGGCACTAAGTTTATAATTTTTATCTTTTACTCATCTCTTCCCTTCCCTCATAGAAGAAGAGGTGGTAGAAGGTGAGTTTATATTTAAATTTTCATCTTTTTATTTTTTCTGACAAGATTACAGGATAAAACCTGTTAATCCTGTAATCCTGTCTAAATTATTGCTATCATCTGTACAGGTTTTAAAAACCTGTCAGGTCTTTTCCGTTCAGAATGATATTATTTATTTAAAAGTGTAACATTTCCTTTTCGCTTTTTAACATTGCCGAATTTATCTTTAGTAATAATGAACCAAACATAAACCCCAGCTTCTGACATTTGATTTGTTCCTTTAATCTTTCCATCCCATGGAATATTAATATCTTTAGTTTCAAAAATCAGATTATTAAATCGGTTGTAAATATACATATCATATTGATACGAGTCAAGTCCTTCGCCAACTGGTCCAAAAGTTTCGTTTTTTGAGTCTCCATTTGGCTTAAAGGCAGTAGGAACAAAATATTCATGTTCGATATTAATGTTAATTTTTTTCAATAATGTGTCGTTGCAACCTGAATTATTGTATGCAATTAATTTTAAATTGTATGTTCCGTCAACTTTATATTTATGTTCTGCTACGTCTAAAATTGAATTATCGCTATCGCCAAAGTTCCATTCAATTTGAGTAAAATTTGACGACATATTTCTGAATGTTACATCTTGTTTTATGATTTCGCTGGTAAAATCTGCAACAGCCGAAGGTTTAACTATAATTGCAATATCGCTCATTTCGGTATTTACAGTACTTGTCTTATAAAATTTTGTAGTTAAAACAGCATTATATTTTCCACTTTGGTCGAAAATATGAACCGGGCTTACTTCTGTTGACTTACTTCCATCGCCAAACGACCAAAGATAAATCATTGAATCGCATTTAGTATTTGGAATAAATTTTACTTTTAATGGGGAGCATCCTTCGGCAACATCGAATGTAAAACCTGCATCAGGAATATTCAGATTATTTTTTATAGCTTCGATTGATGTAACAATTTTTTGAGTTGAATTATTATTATCATTTGGAACTTTTTCGTTAATGCAATTTTTTGATTCATTAATTGATTTACAAATAGCTTCTGAATGTTTTACACAATTCTGACTGCTAAACTGACTTGGCTTTGCAGAATAATCAGATTCGTGTTTAACTTGCTCATTATTAGGCTCAATAATAATATTACTAGTTTTTAAATTATTTTCGTTTTTAACTATAATATTTTCATTTTTAATCGTAGAGCCATTATTATTTTGTAAAAAATAAATTGCTGTTGATAAAATTACTACAGAAGATACAACTACTGAAACAATTACACTTGTAGAAATTACAGAACCTTTAGATAAGCCTTGCTTTCTAAGTCCTTTTTGTAAATCTGACCAATCTGAAGAAGAATATGAATATTCTATACTCTCTAATTTTTCTCGGAACAGATTTTCAAATCCGTCATGAAAGTTTTCGTTTTTCATTTTTATATTTTTCAAACATTTCTCTTAATCTAATTTTGGCTTTTGCAAGATTGGATTTCGAACTGCCGACACTTATCTCAAGATAATCGGCAATTTCTTGATGTGTATAATTTTCAATTACATACATATTGAAAACAGTTTTATATGCAGGACTTAACTTTTGAACAAACTTTAAAATAATTTCAGCATTTAATTTATTTAAGTCGTCAATATCAGACACATAATAAGAATCGTCTGGAATATTCTCAAACTGTGATTCGTCATCATAATTCAATAAAAATTCTCTTTTTGCTCTAACAAAGTCAATTGCATTATTAACAACAATTCGTCGAACCCAACCTTCTAAAGAACCTTCATTTTTGAAATTTTTTAGTTTTTCAAAAACTTTAATAAAACTGTCGTGCAATAAATCTTTTGCTTCTTCTCTATTGCATGAATATCTTGCACATACACCAAGCATTTTGCAATAAAAAGCTTTATACACAATTTGCTGACATCGTTGATCACCATTTGTACAACCAATCACAAGCTTTTCAACGGCTTCTTTATCACTAAAATTCATAAGGTGACCAATTCGAGAAATAGACGTTTTTATTTTTTAGAAGTTGCTTAATTATTTAAAATTTAATATGTAATATTTAATATTTACAAAAAACACATTGAGGATTCTATAATTAAAATCGTAATTTATATTCTTAATCTTAAATAAAATATTAAATTTTAAATATTAATTATTACTTATATTTTTCCATTATTTGATAAACCTTTTCGAGTTTTTCATCTAATAATTTTTGTGAACGAGCTTCGGCTATAAATCTAAGATATGGTTCTGTATTTGATGGTCTTACATTGAGCCACCAATCTTTAAATTCTATTCTATATCCATCGAAATCGTAAAATGCGGTTGGGTTTTCTTCTTTCGTAAAATAGTCTTTGATAGAATCCATTGCATCTTGTTTTTTTTCTATTTTGAAATTTATTTCTCCTGAATTTGCATAGGTTGCGATTTTTGAAATTAGTTGAGATAGGCTAATTCCTTTCTTTTTCATCTTACTTACAACGTCGAGTATAATTAATGATGCTAATAAACCTGAATCGGAATAATAAAAATCTTTAAAATAATAATGCCCGGCAAGTTCGCCGCCGTAAATTCCGTCAATTTCTCTTAGTTTCAAGGCTGCATAAGCTCTTCCAACTCGCCACATGTGCATTTTGCTTCCAAATTGTTCGATATATTCGGCTACTGCTTTTGATGTACGAATGTCTTGAATTACAATCCCTTTAAGTCCTTTTTCTTCTAAAAAATAATGAGCCATTACAGCAATCATTAAATCGGGTGAAATAAATTTTCCATTTTCGTCAACAAACATAACTCTATCGCCATCTCCATCGAAAATAATTCCAATATCTGCCGATTCTTTTTTAACTAATGAAATTAAATCCTGAACATTATCAAGAATTAATGGATTTGCTTCGTGGTTTGGAAATGTTCCATCCAAATCTTCGTAAATGTAAGAAGGATAATCGCCTAAAATATCTTTTATAAGCAAAGCAGCCATTCCGTTTGAACAGTCGATTGCAATTTTCAGATTAGAATAATCTGGAATATACTTTTTTAGAAATGTCAGATATTCTTCTTTTACTTCTAAATCGTAAATTTTACCTTTTGGGACAGTAATTTTAACAGGTTTTTCTTTGAGCATTTTTTCAAGTTCACCCAAACCTGTATCAAATCCAACAGGAAGAGCATTGGTTCTTGAAATTTTTAAACCGTTATATTCTCTCGGATTATGCGAAGCTGTTATTTGTACTGAAGCGTCAAATTTAAATTTTGCTGTTGAAAAATATACCATTGGAGTTGTTGATAAGCCAATATTATAAACATCGGCACCGGCATCGTTAATTCCTTTTGAAAGATATTCGTAAATTTCTGGTGATGAAACTCGAACATCTCTTCCGACAAGAATTTTTTTTGTTTTAAGCAGTTCCGGAAGAAAAAATCCAATTTTATAAACATCTTCTTTATTGAAGTCTTTGTTATAAATACCTCTAATGTCGTAAGCATGAAAAGCAGCCATATAATTTAGAATTTAGTTATTTTAATATTTTTTGATTTAGAAATGTAAAAATAGAAAAATTTATTTGGGATTTGGGAATTTAGGATTTGGAATTTGAGATTTATAAGCTATGTGAAACTCTATGTAACTATGATTCTATGTGGTAAAGGTTATTTAAGATTTGGGGCTTAGTTGCTGAAACTTGGATTTCAATCACAAACTACTTATATATCTTCCTCTTATTTAGAGCCATTCTATATTTAACAGCGTTTATGCCGTGTTGCTCGGCTGTTTTAGCAAAATTATGATAACCAGAAAAATCTTCTTTTGCACAGAAAAAAATGTAATCGTGCTTTTCGCTATTAAGTACTGCATCTATTGAAGAAATTGAAGGAAGGCAAATTGGACCGGGAGGTAATCCGACATATTTGTACGTATTGTAAGGAGAGTCGTAATTGAGATATTCTCTTAAAACTCTTTTTATTGTAAAATCACCCATAGCATAAATTACAGTTGGGTCGGCTTGTAACAAAATCTTTTTTTTGAGTCTATTTAGATAAACACCTGCTACTCTTGGTCGTTCATCTTTTTTAATTGTTTCTTGCTCTACAATTGAAGCTAAAATGGAAACTTCGCTTTGACTTAAACCAAGAGATTTTGCTTTATTTTTTCTTTCATCACTCCAAAACTGCTTATATTCAGTGGCAATTCTGTCAAAAAACTGTTCGGCAGAAGTATTCCAGAATAATTCGTACGAATTGGGGATAAACATCGTCATTATAGATTCAGAATTGAAACCATATTTTGTAACAAAAGAATCACTATCGAGCAAACTAATAACATGTGAAGAATCTGCTTCAATATTTTTTGAAACTTTCCCTGCTAACTGCTCTTTTGTTCTAGCATTATTAAATACAACCATAACAGGAGTTTGCAAACCTGCTCTTAATAAATTTACAAGTTCATTATTATTCATATTTTTCCTTAAAAGATATTTGCCGGCTCTAACCTTTTCGGGATATTTTTTTAATTCGGCAACCCATTCAAAAGAATTAATATCTTTTACAAGCCTTCTATTTTCAATAATTCTTACAACATCCTGAAACGTTGAACCGGTCGGAATGTATAAATAGTCTTTATCTTTAACTATAATATTTGGGTAATAAATTTTCTTATAATAATGGTATCCAATGATTCCACCCGAAATTATTAATATTAAAATTACTGAGAAAAATATTTTTAGAAATAGTTTCAGTTTTGAATTTTTCTTTTTTGTAACCATTACTTTGTATTGAAAAAAAAATTTTACCAAAATAAAACTATTGATGTTTCGTTGATAGTCTTTATTTTGTGAGATTTAGAGTTTTTTTGGGGTTATTATTATTTTTACAACTTGAACCTTAAAGAGTAATTCTTTAGTTAAAAATTATCACATTTTAAGAATCTAATTAAAATCAACTATTTTGAATTAGTAATGATGGCGACAAGAAGCAATAATAATAAATTCCTGAGTAGCCTGATATACAATTCTATGAGTATCATTTATTCTTCTTGACCAAAATCCCTTTAAGTTATGTTTTAATGGTTCGGGTTTACCTATGCCAACAAATGGATTTTTTTTAATATTTTCAATTAGTTCAATTATACGTTTTAAGATTTTAATATCATTTGAAGCCCAATAAAATATATCTTCAGAGGCTGCTTCTTCAAATAGAATTTTCTTCATTCGCAATTTGTTTGAGTTGGCTTAAATTTAACTCTATCAGCTTTTTACCTTTTTTAATATTGTTAATTGACTTTAACAATCTATCTGCATTTTTTTTATTTTTAAGAAGATATTCTGTTTCATCAGTTGATTCCCAAATGCTTATTTCAATAGATTTATTAGGAAAAATTGATTTTATAGAATTTAAAAAACTCTCATTCAATTCTGATGTATTTACTTGATACGTAATATTCATAATTAACTTTTTTACAAATATACGAGTTTCTGCACTAAAATATTAGTCATTTAATAAATAAATGGATACTTCGAAGGCTTATTCTCATACATTATTTTGTAAACTGCATCAAAAACATCTTCTGAACTTGGATTGGAATAATAATCACCATCAGCAGAATACGAAGGTCGGTGTTCTTTTCCTGTTAAAGTTTTTGGCTCTGATTCCAAATAATAAAATGCACCCTGATTTTCGAGAACTTTTTGCATCATATACGCTGAAGCTCCGCCCGGAACATCCTCATCGAAAAACAAAACTTTTCCAGTTTTCTTAATAGATTCTAAAATCATATTGTTTACATCAAAAGGCAACAGGGTTTGTACATCAATTAATTCACACGATATTTTAAATTCTTTTAATTGTTCAACCGCTTCCAATGCAATTCTTACACACGAACCATAAGTTACAATTGTTATATCTGTTCCTTCTTGCATTATTTCCGGTATTCCAAGTGGAATTTTATAATCTCCTAAATTTTGTGGAACTTTTTCTTTTAACCTATAAGCATTTAAAGGCTCAATAACCAATGCAGGGTCATCCGATTCGAGCAATGTATTATAAAAACCGGCTGCTTGTGTCATATTTCTTGGAACACAAACATAAACACCACGAATTGAATTAATTACCATACTTAATGGCGAACCCGAATGCCATATTCCTACAAGTCTGTGTCCTCTGGTACGAATAATCAATGGAGCTTTTTGACCTCCTTTTGTACGATAATGAATTGTTGCTAAATCGTCGCTTAATGTTTGCAATCCATAAAGCAAATAATCGAAATATTGAATTTCTGCAATTGGGCGTAAACCTCTTAATGCCAAGCCTATTCCCTGCCCTACTATTGTATTTTCTCTGATTCCGGTATCTGAAATCCGAAGTTCGCCATATTTTGCCTGCAATCCCTCAAGTCCCTGATTTACATCACCAAGGCTTCCTGTATCTTCTCCAAAAGTTATTAATTCGGGATATTTTGAAAATAAAATATCGAAATTATCTCTTAAAATTTCTCTTCCGTTTACTAACGGAGAATTTTCATCAAAAATTGGTTTTACTGCTGACACTTTTAATGCTGAACGAGATGTTTCACAATACAAAAAGCTGTTATATCTTTTGGCATTTTCTGTTTTATTTTTCTCCATCCAGTTTAGTAAATTTTCCTTTAAAGGCTTTTTATTATCACAAGTCTGACAAATGTATCTCAATATTTTTTTTACTGTACTTGTATTATCTTTACGTAAAGGAAAAGTATTTCTGGAAAGCTCCGACATCAATTTTTTAATATGCTCATCTTTAGCGCAATGACACATCGAAGAGTTAATAATATTAATAAGTTCGTCTCTTTCTTTTTTAATCGGATTAAGAAATTTATCTAATGAGGCGTTTTTAGCTTTTTTTGCAATTTCTTTTGCCTCATTTTCAATTATATTCAGTTCGTCTTCATTTGAAATATTAACCGATAAAATCCATTCACGCATTTTTCTTATTGGGTCGAAATCTATTTCCCACTGTAATCGTTCTGCCGATTTGTAACGTTCGTGAGAGCCTGATGTAGAATGACCTAAGGGTTGAGTCATTTCTTCTATATGAAACAAAACCGGAATATGTTGCTCTCTGCAAATTGCAATTCCTTCCTGATAAATCTGACAAAGACCAGGATAATCCCAACCTTTCGCTTTGAAAATTTTAAAACCATTTGTATTTTCTTCTTTTTCAAAACCTTTCAAAAGTTCTGAAATATTTTCTTTTATGGTTTGATATTTTTTAGGAACAGAAATTCCAAATCCATCATCCCAAACCGAAATAGCCATTGGAACTTGTAAAACTCCGGCAGCATTTATTGTTTCAAAAAAATGACCTTCGGAAGTACTAGCATCGCCAATAGTTCCGAAAGCAACTTCATTTCCATTAACCGAAAATTTGTTGAGTTGTTTTAATTCTTTATTGTTTCTATAAATTTTTGATGCTAATGCAAGTCCAAGTAAACGAGGCATTTGACCAGCAGTAGGTGAAATATCGGGTGAAGAATTTTTTTGATTTGTAAGGCTTTTCCATTTTCCATTTTCATCTAAACTTCGGGTTGCAAAATGGTTATTCATAATTCTACCGGCGGTTCCGGGATTATCGTTCAAATCTGGGTTTCCATATAATTGTGCAAAAAATACTTCCGCATCAAACTCTCCTATAGCCATCATTAATGTTTGATCTCGATAATATCCAGACCTAAAATCTCCATTCTGGAAAGTTTTAGCAAGAGCAATTTGAGCAATCTCTTTTCCATCACCAAAAATTCCAAATTTAGCACGACCCATTAGTGCTTCTTTTCGACCTAAAATGCTTAATTCTCTGCTTAAATTTGCAAGTTTATAGTCTGCAATTACCTGATTTTTAAATTCTTCAAAATTTATGGAATTATCCATTTTCTTATATTTAAAGTTTAAAGATTTTATAATTTTTTACTGTGTAAAATTATAAAATGAAAGTTTAAATATAAGTTGTTTTTATTTAAAATTTTTCTAAATAATTAATTTTAGTGTTTTATTCCGTATCTTTGTATAAAAGTAAATTGATGACACTAATTTTAGCTATAATAATAATATTTATTGCAGTTTTAGGGCTGGGTGTTTCAGTTTTTTTCTCAAAAAACAGAGCTTTTCCTGAAACTCATGTAGGACACAATAAAGAAATGCAAAAATGTGGATTAACTTGTGCAAGGTGTGAAGATATGGGAGGTTGTTCGATTAGTTTGAAATCGACTGAGGATGTTGTTCAAGAATACTAATCAATCTTTTTTGCAAATTTTGAAGAAAGAAGTTTGAGGTTTGAGGTTTGAAGTTAGAAGAAGTTGCAAGTTCAAACTATTTAACAATGAACCACAAACAACAAAAATTCTAAAACATCTAAAAATATAATAAAATGAAAAAGCTGGTTACACTGATATTAATTTTAATATCATTTTACGGATACTCAAATATGAGAGCATATTTTTATTATGCACCTTTTTATTATCAAAATCAAGGTTCATTTTTAGAAACTTATCTAACTGTTATCGGAAATTCTGTTGAATTTAAACTTAACGAAAATAACAAATATCAATCTTCTCTTGAAGTTGTTATGTTGTTTAAACAAGATGGAAAAATTCAGGAGTTTAAAAAATACAATTTATTAAGTCCTGAAATAACTGATACTCTTTCGCTTCCAAACTTTATTGACCAACAACGAGTTTCTTTAAAAAATGGAACGTATTATTTTGAACTTTCTATTAAAGATAATTTCGATACATTAAAAAAACATATCATATCTGACGTGATAACAATAAATTACACAAACGATGAGTTTGAGTTTTCTGGTATTCAGTTTATTGAATCTTATAAGCAAACAACTGAACAAAATAAACTATCAAAAAACGGTTACGATTTAGTGCCTTATGTTTCTGATTTTTTTCCAACTAACATTAATCAATTTATTTTTTATTGCGAACTTTATAATACAAATAAATTAATTGGCGATAGCCTGAATTATGTACTTATTTATTATCTGGAAAATGCAAAAAGTAAAATTACATTAAATGATTATTCAAGGTTAAAAAAGCAAAAGGCTAATAATCAGCATGTTTTGTTTGGCGAATTTAATATCGAAAAATTACCTTCAGGCGTATATAATCTTGTAATTGAAATTAGAGATAAGGAAAATTCTATTTTAAAAATAAAAAAAATTGCATTTACAAGAAGCAAACCATCATTAGACAAGCTAATTCCCGAATTTAATGAAAATGAAATTGCAAATTCATTTGTAGCAAAATATACAGATATTGACACATTAAAAGAGTATATAAATTGCACATTTCCAATATGTGATAATATGGAAAATGTTTATGCAAAAACTCATATCGAAAGTAATAATATCAAAAATATGCAGAGTTATTTTTATGGTTTTTGGGTAAAAAGAAATTTCAACAATCCAGAAAAAGCATGGAATGACTATAAAGAACAAGTAAAAATGGTTAATCGGCTTTATAGCAGCCAAATACGCAAAGGATACGAAACCGACAGAGGCAGAGTTTACCTACAATATGGTGCACCAAATACAGTTACCGACAGCAAACATGAGCCAAGTGCTTATCCTTATGAAATTTGGCATTACTATGTGATTAAAGATGAAACCAATAAAAAATTTATTTTCTATAATCCACAATTAGCCGGAAACGATTACGATTTATTACATTCGGATGTAACCGGCGAAATTTTTACAAAAAATTGGGAACGTGTTCTTCATAAAAGAAATACAACCCTATCGAATCCCGATGAGAAAAATACAGACGAACATTATGGAGGAAAAGCTAAAGAAATGTTCGATAATCCACGTTAAGAAAGTCCCAAGTTCCAAAATCCAAGTTTCAAATTCAAAGAAGTGAGAAAATGAGAAAGTGGGAAAACGTTAATATTATAAGTTAACAGTAATTGGTAATCAGTCTCAAAATGTATGTGCCCAAAATAGCAATTTAACCATGTAACAATTTAACCATTAACCCACAACATTAATGAACAAAGTTGGATTTTTCTTAATTTATTTTCTTTTAAAGGCGACTTCTCTTTTACCTTTTTTCGTTTTACATCTGATTTCTGATTTTTTGTATTTGCTTATTTTTCACATACTTAAATATCGTAGAAAAGTAGTCGTTGATAATCTGATTAATTCATTTCCTGAGAAAAATATAGCTGAAATTAAAAAAATCGAAAAAGGCTTTTATCGCCATTTATGCGATTTGATTATTGAAAATATAAAACTTCTCAGCATTAGTTCTCGCGAAATTGAAAAACGATGCAAAATCAAAAATTCTGAACTCTTAAATAAATATTTCGACGAAGGAAAAAGTATTATTGCAGTTGTTGGTCATTACTGCAACTGGGAATGGGGAATAATGCTTCCGCTCGTTTGCAAACACAAAGTACTTGCAATTTACAAACCCATTTCTGACAAAAACTTCAATGGATTTTATAAAAATATGCGTTCACGATTTGGTGTAGAGCCAATTTCGATGAAAGAAACATTTAAACGAATGTTTTATTACGACAGAAACAATCAACCAATTTTAACAGTATTTATTGGCGACCAAACTCCACATTCGGGCGAAATTCAGTACAGTATGCAGTTTTTAAATCAAAACACACCTGTATTTGTTGGCACAGAGCGAATTGCCGAAAAGCTGAACCATGTCGTTGTATTTCTGAAAATGCAAAAAGTTAG
>MENC01000255.1:5982-6124 GCA_001768155.1 Bacteroidetes bacterium GWA2_30_7 | reverse complement strand
GTATTCAAGTTCCAAAAACAACAAAAGAGAAAAAAGAATTGGTTGTTCCAAATGAACTAAAAATTGAATTAGCAAAACACCCGAAAGCAAATGATGTTTTTGAAAATTTTGCATACTCGCACAAGAAAGAGTACGTTATGTG
>MENC01000255.1:2781-5879 GCA_001768155.1 Bacteroidetes bacterium GWA2_30_7 | reverse complement strand
TAAAATTACCATGGAGATAGATTTAGAAAAAGAGAAACTTGAGATAGAGAAAGCCTATCAGTCCATGCTTGATTCGGCAAAGTTTTGTAAAAAAACTCCCGAAAATTTGGCTCGAATTAAAAAAGCATTTGATGTGGCTTATGAAGCCCATAAAAATGTGAGGAGAAAATCGGGCGAACCCTATATTTATCATCCTATTGCTGTTGCCCGGATTTGTGCCGAAGAAATTGGTTTGGGAGCAACTTCAATCATTTGTTCGTTGTTGCACGATACGGTTGAAGATACCGACCTTACCTTGGAAGATGTTGCTAACATGTTTGGTAAAAAAGAAGCTCAAATTATTGATGGGTTGACCAAAATATCGGATGTAATTGATTTTAATACTTCCATTCAAGCCGAAAATTTTAGAAAAATTTTATTAACCCTTTCAGAAGATGTTCGGGTTATTTTAATAAAGCTTGCCGATCGTTTGCACAACATGCGAACGTTAAGTTCCATGCAAAGGGATAAACAACTTAAAATTGCATCCGAAACCTTGTTTTTATATGCTCCAATGGCTCACCGTTTGGGGTTGCATAATATAAAAACGGAGTTGGAAGATTTATCATTAAAAATACAAGAGCCAGAAGCATTTGAGGAAATTCAAACCAAACTACAAAAAACACAAGAAGTTAGAACTCGTTTTATCAATAAATTTTCGCTACCAATAAAAAAAGCGTTGGAAGAAAGTGGAATGAAGTTTGAAATTAAAGGTCGCCCAAAATCAATATTTTCGATATGGAATAAGATGCAAAAAAAACAAATCCCTTTTGAAGAGGTTTACGATTTGTTTGCCATTAGAATAATTTTAGAATCGGAACCTCAAAATGAAAAAACAGATTGTTGGAGAGCCTATTCAATGGTTACCGATTTTTATCAGCCCAATATCGACCGACTAAGAGACTGGATTTCTGTGCCAAAAGCCAATGGTTATGAATCGTTACAAACAACAGTAATGAGCCCAACAGGTAAATGGGTAGAGGTTCAAATTCGGTCAAAACGAATGGATGAAATTGCCGAAAATGGGTTTGCTGCACATTGGAAATACAAAGAAGGCGGAGAGGAAAGTCGTTTCGACAAATGGATTGGTCAGATAAAGGAACTTTTGGAAAATCATAATGCAGATGCGTTAGATTTTATTGATGATTTTAAGTTGAATCTCTACAACGAGGAAATTTTTATTTTTACTCCAAATGGAGATATGAAAAACCTTCCATCTGGGGCAACAGCATTAGATTTTGCTTTTTCTGTTCACACTCAAGTTGGAGAACATTGTTTGGGAGCTAAAGTAAATAACAAATTGGTCCCATTAAGTTATGAATTACGTAGTGGCGACCAAGTTGAAATATTAACATCGGCTAAGCAACGACCAAAAGAAGATTGGTTGGGATTTGTAAAAACTCACCGGGCAAAATCAAAAATCAAGGCGTGTTTAAACGATGATAAAAAAGATATTGCCGAAACTGGTAAAGAGATTTTAGAAAAAGAATTTAAACGTTTAAAAATTGCTTATCAAAACATTAGTTTAAAAGAACTGCAAACTTATTACAAAGTAGCTTCAACTACCGATTTATACTTTAGAGTTGCCAAAGGAGAAATCGATTTAAACCATTTAAAAGCCTTTGAAGTTAAAAAAGGTGTTTTACAACCAAAAAAATCGATAAGGTCGAGAGTTACCAATATTTTTGGACAACGCTCTTTTGCTAAAAAAGAAAAACAATCGGAAGAAATGTTGGTAATTGGCGACAATATGCAACAACTTGATTACAAGTTGGCAACCTGTTGTAATCCAATTCCTGGCGACGAAGTTTTTGGCTTTGTAACCATTAACGAAGGCATTAAAATTCATAAAACAAAATGCCCAAATGCCGTGCAATTGTTATCCAATTATGCGTATCGAGTAATAAAAGCACGTTGGATTGATGAACAAAAAATCGCTTTCTTAGCTGGAATAAAAATTCTTGGAATTGACGATGTTGGAATTGTAAACAACATCACTCAAGTAATTTCAAATGAGCTTCATGTAAACATGCGTTCGATAAGTTTTGATAGTCATGATGGAATTTTTGAAGGGATGATTACCGTTTTTGTGTATGATACCACACATTTAGATAGTTTAATTAAAAAACTGGATAAATTAGATGGTGTTACACGTGTTGAACGAGTGGATAAGTAAGAGAAAGTTGTCAGTTCCCAGTTCACAGTTCTCAATTGATAAAAACCAGCAACAAGAAACTGTTAACCAGTAACAGCACAACAAACTTTTCAACATTTTGTTTAATGTTCTCTTTAAATAGTTAATTTTACTCTTTAACAACTCCAAATGAGTTCAAAAGAAGAATTACAAGATAAAGTTAAACACATCTTCTCTACGTATTTAGAAGAAAAGGGACATCGAAAAACTCCCGAACGATACGCTATACTCCAAGAAATCTATTCTAGTGAAGACCATTTTGATGTAGAAGAACTCTACATTACCATGAAAAACAAAAAATACAGAGTAAGTAGAGCTACTTTATACAATACCATTGAGCTTTTATTAAATGCTAATTTAGTTCGAAAACATCAGTTTGGTGGTAATATTGCTCAATTTGAACGTTCGCATGGGTCAAAACAACACGACCACATTATTTTAAGTAATGGAGAAGTTATTGAATTTTGCGACCCACGAATTCAAAACATTAAAGCTACTTTAGAAGAAATGTTTGATATCAAAATATTACATCATTCGTTAAATTTTTATGCAGTAAAACCAAAACAAGAACAATGAGTTTTTCATACCAAATAAAAAAAGATAGTGACCTGTTAATTGTTTCCTTAAAAGGTAATTTAATTGGTAAAGAACAGGTGGGAGAATTGTTTAATGAAATTGAATTTGAGATTAACGAAGGTGTTGAAAACATTATTATTGATTTAGCCGAAATGCTTTATTTAAACAGCACGGGCTTGAGCATTTTTATTCAAATTTTAACCAAAGTTAGAAACAATGGAGGCGATGTAGTAGTGGTTAATGTTCCAGAAAAAATTAATAAACTGCTGGTAATTACCAAATTAAATAG
>MENC01000255.1:1519-2762 GCA_001768155.1 Bacteroidetes bacterium GWA2_30_7 | reverse complement strand
AGTGTTGAAAACGCCAAATTAGAATTGATAAAATAAAAAGGATTGACACGAATTTTACGAATTATAATTGACAATTAATGGAGAGTTTAGTGTAATTTATGTTAAAACTAAGTGAATTGAATAATAAAAATAAATAAATGAAAGTTGATGTATTATTAGGTCTTCAATGGGGAGACGAAGGAAAAGGAAAAATTGTTGATGTTTTAACACCAAAATACGATATTATTGCCCGGTTTCAAGGTGGTCCAAATGCCGGGCATACCTTGGAGTTTGATGGAATAAAACATGTTTTACATACCATTCCATCAGGTATATTTAGAAGTAATGTAATGAATGTGGTGGGAAATGGAGTAGTAATTGACCCCGTAATTCTTAAAAAAGAAATTGACGCATTAACTAAACTTGGAGTTGATGTAAACAAACGAATGGTAATTTCTAAAAAAGCACACCTGATTTTACCAACTCATCGTTTAATTGATGCAGCTTCTGAAGCATCAAAAGGAAAAGAAAAGATTGGCTCAACTTTAAAAGGAATTGGTCCAACTTACATGGATAAAACAGGTAGAAATGGTTTGAGAGTTGGCGATATTTTTGAAACCAATTTTAAAGATAAATACAATGCTTTGGTGGAGAAACACAAGCAAATCCTGAAATTTCATGATTTTGAATATAACTTATCGGAGCAAGAACCGGTATTTTTTGAAGGAATTAACTTGATTAAATCGTTAACGGTAATTGATAGTGAACATTATTTAAACAATGCCATTAAAGCAAATAAATCTATTTTAGCCGAAGGTGCTCAAGGAACATTGTTAGATGTTGATTTTGGTTCATATCCTTTTGTAACTTCATCAAATACCACAACTGCCGGAACGTGTACTGGTTTGGGTATTGCACCAAACAAAATTGGCGAAGTGTTGGGGATATTTAAAGCGTATTGTACCAGAGTTGGTAGTGGACCATTTCCAACCGAATTAGAAGATGAAACAGGTGAATTGTTGCGTAAAGCTGGTCATGAATTTGGTTCTACAACCGGCAGACCAAGGCGTTGTGGTTGGATTGATTTACCAGCATTAAAATATGCTATTATGATTGATGGAGTTACCAAATTAATTATGATGAAAGTCGATGTTTTAGATACTTTCGATACCATTAAAATTTGTACGCACTACAAAATTGACGGCGAAGTAATAGATTACATGTCTTTTGATATTGTAGGAAAAAAAGTAGAACCTGTTTATGT
>MENC01000255.1:1250-1483 GCA_001768155.1 Bacteroidetes bacterium GWA2_30_7 | reverse complement strand
GGCTTCAATCAATCAATTGCCGGTTGAATTAAATCAGTACATCGAATACTTAGAGCAAGAATTAAACGTTCCTATTGCAATGGTTTCTGTTGGTCCGGATAGAACTCAAACATTGATGAGAGATAAGGTTTTTGCATAAGCGTAGAGACAGATAATTATCTGTCTCCATTTGAAATAATATCCGAGACAGATAATCATCTGTCTCTACAAAAAATATAAAATTTGTGAAGCAA
>MENC01000255.1:0-1027 GCA_001768155.1 Bacteroidetes bacterium GWA2_30_7 | reverse complement strand
TTGGCGATTCGTTAAATTATAGCGGAACCACCAAAAAAGCATTGTTGCGTGGCAATATTCGACTCATCAATACCGATGTAACGCTAACCACCAACTATTTGGATTACGACAGAGCAAATAATGTAGCTTATTATTTTGGTGGAGGAACATTAATCAGCAAAAAAGAAAACAATACCTTAACAAGTAAACAAGGCTATTATTATCCGGATACCAAGTCTTTCTTTTTTAAGCAAGATGTGCTGTTAACCAACCCCGAATATACCATTGTTTGCGATACCATGCAGTTTAACTCTAACTCGAAAGTATCTACTTTTTACGGACCAACCACCATAACCAACAAAGACAACTTTATTTATTGCGAAAACGGCTGGTACAATACCAAAACCAATATATCTAATTTTTTTAATAATGCCTATTTGTATTCCGATAAAAAAATTATAAAAGGTGATACACTTTATTATGAAAGAAATACGGGTTATGGCGAAATTAAATGCAACGGTTCGATAAACGATACCATTGAAAACATTGTGTTAGAAGGTGATTTAATTCGGTTGTTTCAACAAAAAGATAGTGTGATGATAACCAAAGAAGCATTGTTAAAGCAAGTTTTTACTGATGACACCTTGTTTATGCACGCCGATACGTTTAAACTTTCTACACAATTTGTTAAAAACGATTCCATTCCCAATCAAACCGATACCATTCGAAACTTATTTGCTTACAATCATGTAAAGTTTTATAAACTCGATATGCAAGGTAAAGCCGATTCGGTGTTGTACAATTTTTCTGACTCTACAGTTAATTTTTTTAACGACCCGGTAATATGGTCGGATGAAAATCAATTAACGGCTGAATTTATTTATTTGCTGATGAAGGATAAAAAAATTAATTCCATCTATTTGAACAATGATGCCTTCATTATTTCAAAAGCTGACTCGTTATTTGAGCATTTTAACCAAATTAAAGGCGACAGTATGATTGGTTATTTTGTAAACGACGAATTGCATAAAATTGATGTGATGCAAAA
>MENC01000254.1:3197-8145 GCA_001768155.1 Bacteroidetes bacterium GWA2_30_7 | reverse complement strand
TTAATAATGAATGACTTTGAAGCATTAAATGCCGGATTAAATCGTTCAACATGACCTATTTGAACTTTTACAGACGCTTCGTTTGCAAGTTTTACAAGATTTTGAGCCTCATCTAAATTATATGCCAACGGCTTTTCAATAAATAAATGTTTAGAATTTTTAAGTCCAGAAACTACATAATCGTATTGAGAATCGGTAGGGGTTACAATACAAATTGCCTCTGATGCCGACATTAAATCTGAAGCATTATTAAATGCAAAAATATTAAACTCATCTTTTATTTCTTTTACTACCAGTGGGTCAGAGTCATAGAAACCAATTACTTTGAAACATTCCATTCGTTTAAGAATTGAAATGTGAACTTTTCCAAGATTACCTGCACCAATAATTCCTATTTTAAGCATTTTGTATTTTTTACAAAAATATTTCAATTCTAAGTTAGAGAAATTGAATTACAATATATTTTTCAACTATTGATGGTTAAAAAGTAAAAAAAATGATTTTATACTATATTTTTTTGATTGCTTAATCAAAGCAACTACTTTTGACAATTAATTATAATAGACATCTTTCCTAATTAAATTTTTATGCCACTAAGACACAAAGACACTAAGTTTCACAAAAATTTCTTCGTGTTTCTTTGTGATTTCGTGCCTTTGTGGCAAGTTTTTTTTTATATGTGTTTTTATCTTGCATAACTAATGAACAAAGCCTCTTTAAATAAAATATATCAAAAAGCCTTAAATCTTGAATTTCTGAGTGTTGGCGAAGCTTTTGAGCTTTATAAAACAGCTCCTCTTTCGGATTTAATTTATATTGCCAACGAAATTCGTAAAATAAAACATCCTGAAAATATTGTTACATGGATAATCGACCGCAATATAAATATCACAAATGCCTGTATTGCAAGATGTAAATTCTGTAATTTTCATAAAAAACCCGACGATGAAGGAATTTATATTACAACAATTGAAGAATACAAACAAAAAATCGAAGAGCTTTACAAAGTCGGTGGAAATCAGATTCTTTTGCAAGGAGGACTTAGTCCCGATTTAGGAATTGATTATTACGAAGAACTTTTCAGAAAATTAAAACAATTATTTCCAGATTTAAAACTTCATGCACTTGGTCCACCCGAAATTGTTTTCTTATCGAAGAAAGGCAAAAAATCAATTACAGAAGTTCTTAAAAGGCTTATTAATGCAGGGCTTGATAGCCTTCCAGGTGCCGGAGCAGAGATATTATGCGATAGAGTTAGAAGCGAATTGTCGAAAGGAAAATGCAAAGCTTCGGAATGGCTTGAGGTTATGCGTCAGGCACATATCTTAAATATGCCAACCTCTGCAACAATGATGTTTGGACATATCGAAACACTTGAAGAAAGAATTGAACATTTATTTAAAATAAGAGATTTACAAGTTGAAAAGCCTGAAAATAATTACGGCTTTTTATCATTTATTCCTTGGCCCTTTCAAGACGAAGGAACATTGTTAAATACTTCACAAGGTGTTTATAATACAATATCCCCATCAGATTATGTTCGTTTTATTGCAATTAGCAGGATTATTTTGGTTAATGTTGCGAATATTCAGGCTTCATGGCTTACAGTTGGGATAAGTACTGCACAGGTTTGTCTCCATGCAGGAGCGAACGATTTTGGCTCAATAATGATTGAAGAAAATGTAGTTTCATCGGCAGGTGCAAATTATAATCTTAATGCCCAACAAATGCAAACTGCTATAACAGAGGCGGGATTTATACCAAAATTAAGGAATCAGAAATTTGAAATTTTAGTATTTTAATTCAAAATAACTAATAAGAGTCTATTTGATTTTTTTACAATTGAAAAGTATTTTGTTGACCGCATTAAAATCGAATATTCCATCGACGAAGAGGGATATTTACCAAATAATCACCTGATTGATGTTATAAAAGAGATTAATAAAACTTCTGAGTTTAATGAATCTTAGGAATTTTCGGGTTTATATCTTTCCCAATATTCTTTTGGAGTTACAATTTGTGTTCTCTTGTATTAAGTTGTCAAAAAAAAGTTCATTTATGATATGAAAAGGATAACTTCTTTGAATTAATGCAGATACTAATACGTTTGTATCAATTACGATTTTTTGCATTTTTCCGTACTGCCTTTACTTCATTAGTTATTTCTTTCATTGTAATTTTTGAAAGTCCATATTTTTCAGACAATTCGATGCACTTATTTAAGGTTTGTCTTGAAATTTCTTTACTTATAATGTCAATTAATTCAGTAAAAGTTAATCTGTCTTTCTTTATTCCAAACTTATCAAATTCAAGTTCTGATATAGAGATATTTAATGTTTTCATTTTTAAGACTATTTATTACTAAAATACAAAATTTTTAAAAGAAATTGTTCTTTTTATGTCAATTAATTTGAAATTATTTTTTATTCAAAATAATATTTTCAGTTTAATTTGAACGCAAATTAAATACTCCTGTTTAAAAAACCTCAAACAAAAAACTTCAAACCTCAAACCTTTTACGCTCTGTTCAAGCTTCCCAAAACCTTCTCAATCTTGTGTTTATAAAGTACTTTTAGAGCATCGCGTGCTGGTCCTAAATAATTTCTTGGGTCGAATTCACCTGGTTTTTCGTATAAAACTTTTCTTACAGCAGCAGTTACAGCTAAACGTCCATCAGAATCAATATTGATTTTGCAAACTGCCGATGAAGCTGCTCTACGAAGCTGTTCCTCAGAAACTCCGCAAGTGTTTTCCATTTTTCCGCCATATTTATTTATTTCATCAACAATTTCTTGTGGAACTGAAGATGCTCCATGAAGCACAATTGGAAATCCGGGAATTCTTCTTTCAACTTCTTCTAAAATATCGAAACGCAATGGAGGAGCTACTTCGCCAGGTTTAACTTTAAATTTAAAAGCGCCGTGTGATGTTCCTATCGAAATAGCAAGAGAATCAACTCCTGTTCTTTTTACAAATTCCTCAACTTCCTGAGGTTGAGTATAATTTGAATGTTCATGAGAAATTTCGTCTTCAATTCCAGCTAAAACACCAAGTTCGCCCTCAACAGTAACATCAAATTCGTGTGCAAAATCAACAACTCTTTTGGTTTCTTTAATATTATCTTCAAACGAAAGATGTGAGCCATCAATCATAACAGACGAAAAACCTGTTTCAATGCACGATTTGCATGTTTCAAAAGTATCGCCATGGTCTAAGTGCAAAACAATTGGAATTGGATATCCAAGTTCTTTTGAAAATTCAACCGCACCTTTTGCCAGATATTGCAATAAAGTTTGATTTGCATATTTTCTTGCACCTTTTGAAACTTGTAAAATAACCGGTGATTTTGTTTCAACACAAGCCATTATTATTGCCTGCATTTGCTCCAGATTATTAAAGTTAAAAGCCGGAATTGCATATCCGCCTTTAACAGCTTTTTTAAATATTTCTCTTGAATTAACAAGACCTAATTCTTTATAATGTACCATATTAGATAATTTTAGTTTTAAAATCGGATATAAAGTTAATTGATTATTTTTAAATTTTCTTAATAGATGAACTATTATTTATAATTTTATGCAACATTATATACGATTTTTTTAATGAAAGAACATAGAATTTTAATTGAAAAAGCTTGGGAAAATAAGTCATTATTAAAAGATTCATCAACCATTAGCTCTATAAAAGAAATAATTTATTTGCTTGATAATGGAAAAATCAGAATATGCGAAAAATCAGACTCTGACTGGATTTTAAACGAATGGATTAAAAAAGCTGTTTTGCTCTATTTTCAGATAATGGAGTTAAATGTTATGGAATGTTTCCCGATGGAATTTTACGATAAGATTCCATTAAAAAAAGGATTTAAAGAAATTGGCGTAAGGGCTGTTCCTCATGCAGTTGCAAGATATGGTTCGTTTCTGGCAAAAGGTGTAATTTTAATGCCATCTTACGTTAATATTGGTGCTTATGTTGATGAAGATACAATGGTTGATACATGGGCAACAGTTGGTTCTTGCGCACAAATCGGAAAAGGAGTTCATTTAAGCGGCGGAGTTGGAATTGGCGGAGTTTTAGAACCTGTTCAGGCATCACCTGTAATTATTGAAGATGGCTGCTTTATAGGTTCACGAAGCATTGTGGTTGAAGGAGTTCGGGTTTGCAAAGAAGCTGTTTTGGCTGCAAATGTTGTACTTACTCAATCTACCAAAATAATTGATGTTTCGGGCAAAGAACCTATTGAATATAAGGGAATTGTTCCAGAACGTTCAGTTGTAATTCCAGGAAGTTATACAAAAAAATTTCCAGCCGGAGAATATCAGGTTTCATGTGCATTAATTATTGGAAAAAGAAAAGAATCAACCGATAAAAAAACTTCGCTGAATATGGCTTTGAGGGATTTTAATGTTTCTGTTTAAAATTTCTTGCAAAGAACGCTAAGCATGAGAATAATAAATTTATTGAATAATAAGAAAAAAAGAAAATGAAACTTTATCTATTATTTGCAATTTTAATTTTTTCTACCTTAACCTATTGTCAAAAAAACACGGAAATAAGAGTTATTTGCCCAAAAGATCCAATCGTTAGAAATGATTCGATATTTAATAAAGGGCATAAAATATTTGGAATTTATCAAAAAGAAAATGGAAGATATGGGTCAATAATAAAGGAAATAACTGGAAAAGATACAATAACAAATGACATTCTATTAGGAGAGATTAGTAGGGTTGTTTTAGATACATTACCTCCATTGTTTATTATTTATGGTCTTAATTTAACAGATAATAAAATATTTCCAGGGTTAAGTTTTAATGATAAAATGCTTTATCCAGGTGAGTCCATTACTTTTTTAATTCAGCCGCCTTATGCAAATGAATATATAATATATACTTTATTTGCTATTGGAGATATTGATACTACTTCTACTATATCAAAAAATCCTTTTTCA
>MENC01000254.1:2840-3183 GCA_001768155.1 Bacteroidetes bacterium GWA2_30_7 | reverse complement strand
TCATTAGATGGATTGGGGATATCAATAATGATAACTTGCTTGATATGTTAATTATGGAACAGCATATTTTTCATACTGGTGAAGTAAAATTTTTCATTTCTGAAAATGGAGAATCAATAGCTAAAAATGTATCAAAATACTTAGTAAGTTTTGATTAATCACCAACAGACAACAAAAAACCAAAATTCCCCATAAAATGCCTAAATTTACCCCATGCAAAGTTTAAATATCGGTTTTGATGCAAAGCGTGCCTTTCATAATCGCAGTGGATTAGGCAATTACAGCCGCAATACAATTAATCTTTTGCAAAAATATTTTCCGGAGAATAATTATTTTTTATATT
>MENC01000254.1:0-2833 GCA_001768155.1 Bacteroidetes bacterium GWA2_30_7 | reverse complement strand
TGCCTCATCAGAAATTTTCCAACCTAATAATTCAACTATTAAAACAAAAAAACAAACAATTATTCCATCATCATTCTGGCGAAGTTTCACTATAAGTAACGATTTAAAGCGAGATAACATTCAGATTTTTCATGGTTTAAGCAACGAACTTCCTTTTACTATTAAAAAATCTAACGCAAAAAGTATTGTAACAATTCACGATTTGATATTTATAAGATACTCTGAGCTTTACAATAGTATTGACCGAAAAATTTATGAATATAAATTCCGAAAAAGCTGTCAGAATGCCGATAAAATTATTGCAATCAGTAATCAGACAAAAAACGATATTGTAGAATTTTTTAAAATTCCTGAACAAAAAATCGAAGTTGTTTATCAAACTTGCAATTCAAATTTCTATAGTAAGAAAAATGAAATTGAATTATCGAAGGTTAGAGAAAAATACAAACTTCCTGCGAATTATATTTTATATGTCGGCACTATTGAGCAGCGAAAAAACTTATTGAATATTGTTAAGGCAATTCACAATTATAAACTTGAAATTCCGTTAATTGCAGTCGGACGAAAAACAAAATATTATAACGAAATTGAAGAATACTTAAATAAAAATAATATTACAAATAAGTTAAATGTTTTATCAGGGGTCGAAAACAATGAATTACCTGCAATTTATCAAATGGCAGAAATGCTTGTATATCCTTCTACATTTGAGGGATTTGGGCTTCCGATAATTGAAGCACTTTATTCCGAAATTCCTGTAATTACTTCCCGAGGCGGTTGCTTTTCGGAAGCCGGTGGCGAAGGATCGTTATACGTTAATCCTCAAAACATTGAAGAGATTGGAAGTGCAATAAATTCAATTTTAAACAATAAGGAACTAAAAAATTCGCTTGTACAAAATGGAAAATTACATGTTCAGAGCTTCGATGAAAAAATAGTAACTCAAAATTTGATGAAGTTTTATGTAGAGATTGTTTGAAATTAACTATGTGATTTCTTCCTATGTGTTCTATGTGTCTATGTGGTTAAATTCCTAAATCAAAAATCCTAAATTAAAAAATGGAAATAAAATTATCGGTTGTAATTATTACTCTTAACGAAGAAAAAAACCTCGAAAGATGTTTCATTTCTGTACAGGATATTGCCGACGAAATAGTTGTACTCGATTCATTTTCGACAGATAAAACCGAAGAAATTTGCAAAAAATATGATGTAAAATTCTTTCAGCATAAATTCGATGGACACATTGAACAAAAAAACCGTGCATTAACCTACTCATCAAATAATTATGTTCTATCGATGGATGCAGATGAGGCACTTTCGCCAATGCTTATTGAATCTATAAAACAAATCAAAAAAGACTGTCAACACGATGGTTATTATTTCAATAGACTAAATAATTATTGCGGAAAATGGATTAGACACACATCTTGGTCGCCTGATAGAAAATTGCGAATTTGGGATATTACAAAAGGCAAGTGGGGAGGCGAAAATCCACACGATAAATTTATTTTAAACGAAAATTGCAGTAAACAATATTTGAAAGGAGAATTGTTGCATTATTCTTTTAATTCTTTGGAAGAGCATGTAATTCAAATCAATAAGTTTTCGACAATTGCCGCAAAAGCAAAATATGTAAAAGGAAAAAGAGCAGGTTTTATTGATTATATAATTGCACCTATTTGGGAGTTTAAGCGAAGTTATTTTATAAAACTCGGATTTTTAGACGGATATTATGGTTTCGTAGTTTCTATAATGACATCATATTCAGTGTTTTTGAAATACATTAAATTAAAAAAATTGTGGGAAAAAGAATAGGACCTGATTTGATTGATTATCTTTTCGACGAAAGCAAAAATTTAGACATAGTTTACAGGATTAACAAGATTAAAACAACAAATCCTGTTTATCCTGTTAATCCTGTGAAAAAAAAAATAATAATAATCAGCGTCTAAAAAAATAATAAACAGAAGAAAATCATAACAATCCGTGTCATTTGCGTTCTATAAAATTATTATATGGAAAAGAACTATTTAGAAGAAATTAAAACAGTTGTAAAGTTACTGAAAGAAGGAAAAGTAATCCTTTATCCTACCGATACAATATGGGGAATTGGCTGCGATGCAACTAATTCAGAAGCAGTTAGGCGAGTTTATGAAATAAAAAAACGAATTGATAGTAAAAGTATGCTTGTTCTTTTAGATGCTCCCGAAAAAATCTCCCTTTACATAAAACAAGTTCCCGAAATTGCTTGGGATATAATTGATTGCACCGATGAGCCTTTAACAATAGTTTATCCAGAAGCCATTAGAATTGCAAAAAATCTTATTGCCGAAGACGGTTCAATAGGAATAAGAATAACAAAAGAAAAATTCAGCAAAGATTTGATTTTCCGATTTAATAAACCAATAGTTTCAACTTCGGCAAATATTTCAGGCGAACCAAGTCCCCAAAGTTTTCACGATATTTCAGACGAAATAAAAAATCAGGTTGATCACATTGTAAAATATTCCCAAAACTTTAAACAAAACAACAAACCTTCGGGAATTATTAAAGTTGGATTGAAGGGGGAGGTTAAAGTAATTAGAGAATAGAATAAAAATTTTAGTGAATTAGACCAAATCAAAACTGCATTAAATCAAAATTTCAAAATGTGAATTTACAAACCATAATTCTGTGTTAAAAAACGAAAACCATATTAGAAAACTGAATTAAATCAAGTTTTTTATTTTTAAAAGTATTAATTTTGTAATAAATAAATTTTATAATGAACCTACAATATATTTCTGATAATAACGGAAAAACAACAGGTGTTTTTATTCCTATTCAAGAA